>DASVVF010000149.1:0-1678 GCA_036386695.1 Catenuloplanes sp.
CGGGTCCGGCTGACCCCGGCCGGACGCCGGCTGTCCGAGCACGCGGTGACGATCCTCGCCGCGGTGGAGGCCGCCCGCCTCGACCTGGACCCCGGTGCCGAACCCGCCGGCTCGGTGCGGGTCGCCGGCTTCGCCACCGCCGTACGCCGGTCGCTGCTGCCGATCGCCGCGCGCCTGGCCGTCAGCCATCCCCGGGTCCGGTTGCACATCCACGAACACGAGCCCGCCGAGGCATTCGCGCTGCTCGCCACCGACGACGTCGACCTGGCCCTCACCTACGACTACGACCTGGCCCCGGCCGCGTTCAGCCCGACGGTGCAGGCCACCCCGCTGTGGTCGGCCAGTTGGAGCCTCGGCGTACCCGCCGACACCCCGGCGGTCCCCGGCACCGCGCTGGCGGTGTTCGAGCGGTTCCGGCGACACCACTGGATCGTCAACTCCCGCAACACCGCCGACGAGGACGTCGTGCGCACGGTCGCGTCGATGGCCCGGTTCGAGCCGCGGATCACCCACCGCACCGACAGCCTCGACCTGGTGCAGGACCTGATCGTCGCCGGCCTGGGGGTGGGACTACTGCCGGCCGACCAGCCCACCCTGCCCGGCATCGGCCTGCTGCCCCTCGCCGACCCGGACATCCGGCTGCGCTCGTACGCGGTCACCCGACGCGGGCGGGCCGACTGGCCGCCGCTGGCCCTCGTCCTGGACCTGCTCACCACCCGGGCGGCGGGTCCGGACGGGCCGTCGCACCGGGCGCGATAGCGGTCCCACCGGGTAGCGGTGGAACTCCGGCCGGCCGACGGGTCCGCGCCCTCACATCCCGTCCCGCAGGTACTCCCGGACGTGGTGTCACCGGGCACCGGGGCGACGATGGAGCACCTTCCCGCGCAGGATGACGGCTCGGGGTTTGTCGAGCTGGCTGAGATCCGTGCGGGGATCGGTGTCGAAGACCACCGCATCGGCCGGGGCGCCGTCCACCAGGCCGGGCAGACCGAGGTAGGACCTGGCCGACCAGGACGCCGCGGCGATCGCCTCGTGTGCCGAGACACCGGCCTCGACGAAGGCGCGGATCTCCCCGGCGATACCACCGTGCGGCCGGGAGTCCGTGCCGGCCAGCACGGTCACCCCGGCCTCGATGGCGGCGGCGGTCAGCCGACCGTGCGCACCGGCTCCCGCCACGTACCAGTCTCTACGCGGGCCGTGCGGTCCCGACCGGATCCGCGCGAGGGACGCCGTGATCACCGCCAGCGTGGGTGTCAGCGCTGTTCCCTGCTCCGCCATGCGCGGCAGCAACTCCGGGTCCAGGCACATGCCATGTTCCAGGGAGTCGACCCCGGCCTCGACCGCGACCACCCCGCCGGCACGCTGCTGCGAATGCACCGCGAGGCGACCACCGACGGCGTGCACCCGCCGGACCGCCTCGCGCAACACCTCCAGCGGAACGACGTCGTCCCCGACCTGCCAGTCGATCACCACCTTCGCCCATCCGGTCCGGGCGGCCTGCTCGGCTGCGACCGCCGGGAGGTCGACCGGCTCGGCGCGGCGGCCCCAGCCGTCGAAGAACTGTCCGTGCTGAGCGATCCACGGCCCGGCGTGGATCGCCCGCGGGCTGTCGGCCGCGCGGCCGAACCAGTCAGGCGGGTCCCCGGCCAGACCCGGCGAGCGGATCAATGCCACGCCG
>DASVVF010000150.1:0-5776 GCA_036386695.1 Catenuloplanes sp.
GCCTCCTGCGTCGCGTCGGCCGTCGGGTCGGTCGTCGGGTCGGCGGTCGGCTCGGGCGACGTGGCGGGCGACCCGCTGATCTCCACGGTGATGGAGATGCGGCCGGTGGCGGTGGGCGCGGGAGCCGCGCCGGCAAGGCCGCCAGTCGGCACGGCGAGGCCCCCGACGGGCACGGCAAGGCCCCCGGCGGCCACGGCGAGCGCTACCGCCGCCAGGACCGCGGCGATCCGCCCCACGCGCGGTCGGGGCAGGGGCGCCCGGTCGCCGACAACCCGGGCCGACCCGCCACGACGGCTACGGTCGGCGGCGTCCGGCGGTACCAGAAAACGATCAACGGTCACGGGGGCAGAACGTACGGCCGCCCCGTGGCCGCGACCGCACCGCGACGCGGACGCCGGACATGATCCGGGTTAACAGGTGGCGTCGGCGGTCACGCCCAGACCTGCTGCGGCTCCCGGCGCCGCTCGGCCAGCGACACGGGGGCGTCGTACTCGCGGACCACTTCGTAGCGGGTGTTGCGCTCGACCGGCTGGAACCCGGCGTCCCAGATCAGGTGCAGCAGGTCGTCGCGGTGCATGGTGGCCGGGGTGCCGTACGAGTCGGCATCGTGGGTGATCTTGTATTCGACCACCGAGCCGTCCAGGTCGTCGACGCCGAAGTTCAGGGAGAGCTGCGCCACCGACAGCCCGTGCATGACCCAGAAGCACTTGACGTGCGGCACGTTGTCGAAGAGCAGCCGGGACACGGCGAAGGTCTTCAGCGACTCGGCCGGCGCCGCCATCGTGGTCTGCGCCTGGATCCGGTTGCGGATCTTGCCGTCCGCCGAGTCGACGAAGTCGTGTTGGTAGCGCAGCGGGATGAAGACCGCGAATCCGCCCGTCTCGTCCTGCAACTCGCGCAGCCGCAGCACATGGTCGACGCGGTGCCGCGGCTCCTCGATGTGCCCGTACAGCATGGTCGACGGGGTCTTCATCCCCTTGCCGTGCGCCAGCCGGTGGATGCGCGACCAGTCCTCCCAGTGGCAGGCATGGTCGACGATGTGCTGACGGACCTCCCAGTCGAAGATCTCCGCACCGCCGCCGGTCAGCGATTCGAGCCCGGCGTCCATCAGCTCGTCGAGGATCTCGTCGGCGGACAGGCCGCTGATCTTCTCGAACCACTGCACCTCGGTCGCGGTGAAGCATTTGAGCTTGACGTTGGGCAATGCCGCTTTCAGCTCCCGCAGCACCTTCGGGTAGTAGCGCCAGGGCAGCGTCGGATGCAGGCCGTTGACGATGTGCAGCTCGGTGAGCTGCTCGTCCTCCATCTCCTTGGCCTTGCGGACCGCCTCGTCGATGCGCATCGTGTAGGCGTCCTTCTCACCGGGCTTGCGCTGGAAGGAGCAGTACGCGCAGCTGGCCGAGCAGACGTTCGTGAGATTGAGGTGACGGTTGACGTTGAACATCACCCGGTCGCCGTTGAGCTCGGTGCGCCGGTGGTGGGCGAGTCTGCCCAGCCAGGCCAGGTCGTCGCTGGCGTACAGGGCGATGCCGTCGGCGCGGGTCAGCCGCTCACCGGCGTAGACCTTCGCCTCCAGCTCGCGCTTCAGTCCGACATCCACAGTCATCGCCCTCCGTCCGCGGCGACGGACCACCGCAACCGCCTCGTAGCTGATCGAGCCTACGTCGCGGTCCAAACCGTACGGCCGGCCGGCGGGCCGATAGCGGCCCAGCTCACCGGTGGAGACCGGCGAGCGGGGGGCCGGGCGGCATGCGATCATGGAGAAACTCTCAGCTTTCTGTACGGCTGTACCAATCGACACAGGTGCTCGCGTGCGGTAAGACCGATAGAGGGGCAAGTGCCGGTCGGACGGAGACGGGCGCGGGCGATGAACGCCTGGTGCTTATTCGACGGCGGGATGGGGAGCGCACGGGCATGGCACAACATCGACGGGTACGGCGACGCGACGGGGTAGTGGGCCCTGTGCTGCGTCCGATCGCCTGGTCAGCGTTGTTCAGCGCGGTCCTGGCCACCGGACTCGGAGCCCCCGCGTACGCCGATCCGGTCCGCCTGTACAGCGCGCCGACAAACCCGGCCGGGGTTCCGGACGGCGGATCACGCCCGGCTCCCACCGGGGGCCAGCTACGGCTTCCGGGCACGGGCACCCCCGGCGGCCCGGCCGCCGCCACCCCGGTGACCACCGGCGCCAACACGCTGGCCGCCCAGGTGGAGGCCAAGCGGGTCGAGGTGGCGCTCGCCGGCGAGCAACTGCTCCGGGTCCGCGAGGAGCAGCTGCAGGCCAAGACCCAGGTGGAGCTGGCCAACGCCCGGTTGCGCACGGCGCAGGAGGCCGTCACCCGGGCCCAGCAGGAGGCCGACGAGGCCGCGGCGGAGGCGCTCAAGGAAGCGGCCGCCCTGCCCCCCGGCGCGTTCGGTTCCGACCTGCACGGTCTGGGCTCGCTGTCCCGCCTCCAACAGCAGGACGAGCCCCCGGGCCAGCAGGCCGCCGCCCGGCAGCTGACGGTGGCCCGTGACGCGCAGCTCGCCGCCGAGTCGGACTACACCGCGGCGGTCTCCCGCGAGCAGGCCCTGGTCACCCAGTACACCTCCGTGGAAGCCGCCCGCAAGCGCAACGAGGCGGCCCTGCTGCAGCTGCAGCAACAGAACCCGACCGAGTTGGCCGCCCAGGAACGGACCCGGGAGGCGGAGGACCAGCGCGTCGGCGCGCAGTATCTGGCCAACCAGTCGACCGCCGGCCAGTCCGCCGACCGACGGGCGCTGGCCGCCCTGAAGTACGCCCTCGCCCAGATCGGCGACCGGTACGTGTGGGCCGAGGAGGGCCCGGACCAGTTCGACTGCTCCGGGCTGATGTACGCCGCCTACCGCACCTACGCGGCCCAGCCGTATCCGCTGCCCAGGGTGGCGCGGGACCAGTACTACGCGACCCGGCAGCGGCAGGTCGACCGCCGGGCACTGCTCCCCGGTGACCTGATCTTCTTCAGCTCCAGCAACAGCTGGACCGGCGTGCACCACGTCGGGATGTACGTCGGCCAGGGCAAGATGGTCCACGCGCCGAACGCCAACGAGCGGGTCCAGGTCTCCACCGTCTGGTGGTCCCGGTTCTTCGCCGCGACCCGGGTCTTCGGCGCCGTCACCGGTCCGGCCGCCCCGACGCCGACGATTCCGCAGCCGACCCGCCCGGCCCAGCCGAAGCCCAAGCCGTCGCCCACCCCCCCGCCGCCGAAGGCCAGTGAACCGGCGACGCCCAAACCGGACCCGTCCGAGTCGACGAGCACCTCCGCCGAGCCGAAGCCGAACCCGGACCCGGACCCATCGGTCGGCACCGACCCCAGCACGCCGCCCTCGACCAGCCCGTCGGCGAGCCCCAGCACACCGCTGACCGGATCCGACGCAGCCAGTGAGGCCCCGACCGGCTGACGACAGTCCGCTGGTCGGGGGTGAGCTATCACCGGCTCGCCGGCTCCGACTGGGCCGCGGGTGCGCGGATGTGGCACGGTGAACGCGAGACACGACGGCCTGCGGGCCACGTGCCGGGCGCAGGTGCGGGGGGCGGGCGTGGGAGGCAGCGATGGATGAGCGACAGGTACGACCGGACGCCGGGCGTTCCGAGGTGGTGACGCCGGCGTCGGCCCCGGTCAGCGGGACGCCGGTCAGCGGCGCGCCGTCGGCCGCCCGGGGACGGGCAGCGGTCAGCGGCATGGTGGCCACCCCGCCGGGTGGTCTGCCCGCCGTGGCGCCACACTCCGGCCGGACGTACCGCGCCGGGGGCGTCGACGCACAGTCACCGCCCGGATCGTTTGCGAGTGGGTCCTCATCCGCCAGTGTGGGCTCCGTCGCCGGGCAGCCGCGTTCGGACAGCCCGGAACCGGCACCGCCGGCGGACCCGGCCCGGCCGGCCGAGCCGGCGCCGACCGAGCCCCGGCCGGCCGAACCACCACCCCCGGCCGAACCGCCGTCGCCGCCCGGGCCGCCGCAACCCGCCGAACCGCGCCCCGGCGGCCCCGGACCGGCCCCCGACCCGTTCCCGAAGCCCTCGCCGCCGGGCCCCGGCCCGGCACCGATACCGGCTCCGCGTCCGTCCCCGTTCCCACCGTCACCCGTGCCGCCCGGTCCGGTACCCCCCGGCCCGGCGCCCGCCCCACCGTTCCCGCCACCGATGGGCGATCGGCGCGAGCAGCAACCGGCGTACATTCTGCCGCCGGCGTACCCGCGACCGGTGTCGGCACGACCCGCCCCCGACCAGCGTCGCGTGCCGGCCCCGACGGTCTTCGCCAGCACACCGGCGTCCGCGCCACCGGTCACGCCGGGTCACGCCCGCGGCGGTGCGGCCCCGGCAGCGCAACGGGCACCGGGGACCCTCTACGGCGGCGGGCACGGCGCCGGGGACCTGACCACGGCCATGCCCCCGCACAGTTCGCTGGAGAACTCCGGGTCCCTGACCGGACATATCCTCGCGCAGGGGTGGTCCGACACGCCGACGTCGAACGGCACCAACACCAGAGTTGTACTGATCCTCATCGCAGTGATCGTGGTGATGGTGGCGCTCGGCCTGGCGGGTGTTCTGGCTGCCGGGGAGAGCCTCAACAGCCTCTTCGACGGGCTGCTCAACCACTGAGCCGGTGACATTCCCGGAAACGCCCTTGGGTGAGGCAGCCCACTGAACGGGTGGATGTCGGTGGCCGCCGGGCGGCCGACCCGTACACTGTCTCGAAGATACTGACGTGGTGTGCGCATACGGCGCGCGCCTTCGGGCGTTCTTGCGGGCAAGTCAGCGGCCGGTCTCCCCGGAGCCGCGGTGGGCCATTCGCGAGCATGCGCCCCCGTAGAGAGGTTCTCTTGACCACTATCGCTGATCCCAGCACGTTTCCGTCCGTCTTCGATGCGCCGATCCAGCCCGTCGGCAGCACGAACCTTCCGGCCCTCGGCGACCTGCCGACCGCCGACCCGACCATGATCGACCCTCCGGTCGACGAGGTCGCCACGATCGACACCCCGGCCGCGGACTTCGCCTCCCTCGGCGTACCGGCCGAACTGGTACGCGCGCTCGCCCACGCGGGCATCACCACCCCGTTCGAAATCCAGACCGCCACCGTCCCGGACGCGCTCGCCGGCCGGGACGTGCTCGGTCGGGGCCAGACCGGCTCCGGCAAGACCCTCGCGTTCGGCCTGCCGTTGCTGGCCCGGGTGGCCGCCAGCGGGCGCGCCGAGCCGCACCGTCCCCGGGCCCTGATCCTGGTGCCGACCCGCGAGCTGGCCATGCAGGTCGCCGACGCACTGACCCCACTGGGCCGCACGCTCGGCGTCTACCTGAAGACCGCCGTCGGCGGGGTGCCGTACGACCGGCAGATCGACGCGCTGCGGCGCGGCGTCGAGGTCATGGTCGCGACTCCGGGCCGGCTGGCCGACCTGATCGAGCGGGGCGTGTGCAAGCTGGACCGGATCGAGATCACCGTTCTCGACGAGGCCGACCAGATGGCCGACATGGGCTTCCTGCCCGATGTCACCGAGCTGCTGAAGAAGACCCCGGCCGGCACCCAGCGGCTGCTCTTCTCGGCCACCCTGGACGGCGACGTCGACTCCCTGGTCCGACGGTTCATGAACAACCCGGTGACCCACTCCACGGCACCCGCCGAGGCGAGCGTGTCCACCATGGATCACCACATGCTGCTGATCCCGCCGCACGACAAGTTCGCGGTGACGGCGTCGATCGCGTCCCGCGCGGGCAAGACGATGGTCTTCGCCCGCACCCAGCTGGGCGTGGACCGGCTCGTCGGGC
>DASVVF010000151.1:0-2692 GCA_036386695.1 Catenuloplanes sp.
TCGAAGCCCTCCGGCGCCTGGCTGAGCGTCATCCGGTGCGAGATGACGAAACTCGGGTCGATGTGCCCCTGCCGGATGCGTTGCAGCAGCGGCTTCATGTAACGCTGCACATGGCACTGACCGGCCTTGATCGTCAGGGACCGGTTGATCACCGCACCCATCGGGAACTTGTCCAGGAAACCGCCGTACACCCCGACGACCGAGACGATGCCACCGTTGCGACAGGCCATGATGGCCTCGCGCAGGGCGTGCGGCCGGTCCGTCTCCAGGCGGGTGGCCTGTTTCGCCAGGTCGTACGCGTGCACGGCGGTGTTGGCGTGGTGCGCCTCCATGCCCACCGCGTCGATGCAGGCGTCCGGCCCGCGCCCGGCCGTCAACTCCTTCAAGGTCTCCAGGACGTCGGTTTCCTCGTAGTTGATCGTCTCCGCGCCGGCCCGGTCCCGGGCGATCTGCAGCCGGTACGGGAAGCGGTCGATCGCGATGACCCGTTCCGCGCCGAGCAGGTACGCGCTGGCGATCGCGAACTGCCCCACCGCGCCGGCGCCCCACACCGCGACCACGTCACCGGGCTTGATCTCGCACATCTCGGCGCCCATGAACCCGGTCGGGAAGACGTCCGACAGGAAGAGCGCCTGCTCGTCCGGCAGATCGTCTTCGATCTTGAGTGGTCCGACATCGGCGAACGGCACCCGGGCGTACTCGGCCTGCCCGCCGGGGTATCCACCAAGCATGTGTGAATAGCCGAAGATGCCAGCCGGGGAGTGGCCCATGAGCTTCTCGGCCATCCCGGCGTTCGGGTTGGAGTTCTCGCAGACGGAGAAGAGTTCGCGCTGACAGGCGTTGCAGTTGCCGCAGGCGATCGGGAACGGCACCACCACCCGGTCGCCGGTGCGCAGGTTGCTGACACCGCGGCCGACCTCGACGACCTCGCCCATGAACTCGTGCCCGAGGATGTCGCCCTTCCTCATCGTGGGGACGTACCCGTCGTACAGGTGCAGATCGGAGCCGCAGATGGCGGTGGAGGTCACCCGTACGATCGCGTCCCGGTCGTTGAGAATTTGCGGATCGGGAACGTCCTCGATCTCGACGCTGTTGCGGCCCATCCAGCAGTTGGCTTTCATCTGTCGTCCTTCGGCTCAGCGGGCGTTGGCGGAGGCGAGCGGGCGTGCGGGGTGCTGCTTGAGTTGCCGGTGGGCGTTCGTCCCCTCGGGGCTGGCTTCGGACCGGACGATCTGGCCGGTCTCCATGACCTGCTTGAAGCGCCGCAGGTCGTCGCGGACCTGTTGCTCCGGCTCCTCGCCGAACAGCTTCGCCACGCCGGCGCCGACCTTGCCGCCGGGCAGCGCGTAGTCGATCTCCACGCGGACCTCGGTGCCCCGCCCACCCGGCGCGGGGACGAAATGCACCGAGCCCGAGTTCGGCACGTCGGCCCCCTCCAGCGACCGCCAGGCGATCAGCTCGTCCGTCCGGTCCTCGATCACCTCGGCCTCCCAGTCCACCGTCCGGCCCGCCGGGGCGGTGGCCGTCCACTGCGAGCGACGCGAGCTCAGCGAACGTACGGACGCCAGGTGGGTCATGAACTCCGGCAGGTTCTCGAAGTCCCGCCAGAATCGGTACAGCTCGCCCACCGGCCGGTTGACCGTGATCGACGTCTGCAGGTGCATGCCGGGTCCGCTCACCCCGCGGCGGCCGGCGCGGGTGACCCTGACGGCGGCGACCACGTCGAGTGCCGCGAGCCCGGCGACCGCCACGGTGACCGCGGCGACGCGACGGCGTCGTTCGCCGTCGCGGTTGGCCAACGCCCGACCGAGCGCGGCCAGGTCCATGGCGTCGCCGGCGACCCGGGTCCAGACCCAGCCCACCGGACGCCGGCTGCCCAGCAGCCCGACGGCGTGCACCAGTTCCCGGGCCCCGATCGCCGGGACCAGCGCCCGGGCGGTGGTGGAGTCGTCCACCCCGCTGAGGCGGCGCACGGCGTTCGGCGCGGCGATCTGCGCCGCCCCGAGCCCGAGGCTGAGCCAGCCCAACGCCCGCGCCAGCCGGTAACCCCGCTCCGCGCGGGTGACCTCGTTCCAGGTAGACGGGTTCTTACCTGCCATCTCTTCACCTCTTGTTCGCAGCGGCGCAGGCTCGCAACGGCCACGGCTCAGCGCGTCGAAGTGCCCGGTGGGCGGCACGTACCCCCTAGCATCGCGAAACATTTGGCCGCCTGCGGATGTATCGACACACCGGTGTGGCCAGGTGGCGCGCGACCAGAACGGGCTGGCGGCGCTTAATCGGTTGTCCCGGCCGGTGACCTTTCCTACTGTTGATCTCCACGGGCAAGCCGATCCCGGTCGTCCGGCCGACCGCGGGCCCGGCCCGTGTCAACCGCCGGCGGCGGGGCGGACCAGCCCACCGCCGGTCCGGTACCGCCGGGCACGCACGGCCGCAACGGGGGCGGTGCGTGCCCGGTCCGGCAGAGGTCAGCGCCGGTCCGTCAGAGGTCAGCCCAGGGCCGGGTCGTCCAGGGCCGGGTCGCCGTGGGCGGGGTCGGCCCGGTCGAGCAGGGCCCGGTCGAGTAGGGCCCGCAACTTCGTCGCGCGGAGCGGGTGCTGGTGCCCCAACCAGGCCACCCGTCCGGCGAGGTAGCCGGCGAAGTCGGGGCGCCGGTCGCGGTTGGCGGCGTCGAGTCCGTGTCGGGCGGCGTCGT
>DASVVF010000152.1:0-4929 GCA_036386695.1 Catenuloplanes sp.
ACGGGTTCTTCGTCGACCTGGGCGCGATCTTCGACCTGGGCACCCTGCGTCCGTTCCAGCAGTTCCACGTGGTCGGTCGGCAGCTGTTCAAGGACGAGGGCAAGCCGGTGAACACCCTCAACCGGACCAACGTGCACAGCATCGCCATCCAGGTGCCGTTGTCGTCGTGCCGCCGCGGCGGCAAGAAGTACTACCGGGGCCGGGACCGCGAGTCCGTGATCGGGGTGTGGACCTCGGCCAGCCGCCAGCAGGTCCGGGTCCGCGAGGACCAGCGCGCCGACGAGTACGCCGGACCGCACGTGCAGGTCTCCCGGCTGGGCAACCCGCTGTTCAACGAGGTCATCGTGCCGATGTCGCGCAAGGACCTGTTCAACAGCCAGCCGCCGGCCGACGACAAGAACTTCGCCGAGTTCGTGGCCAAGCCCGAACTGGCGACCCTGCTGCCGACGCTGTACCCGGACGTGTTCCCGAACCTGGAGAAGCTGGTGCAGGCGGGCACGCCGCGGGCCGACCTGCTCGCGATCCTGCTCACCGGCATCCCGGACGGGATCATCGACGGCTTCCAGAACAACACCGGTGACGTGCAGTCGGACATGCTGCGGCTGAACACGGCGGTGCCGCCGGCGAAGGACCCGAAGCAGTTCGGCCTGTTGGACGGCGACATCGCGGGCTTCCCGAACGGCCGACGGGTGACCGACGACGTGGTCTCCATCGCGCTGCGGGCGGTGGCGGGTGCGACGTTCGCGCTGATCGACAAGAACTTCACGCCGGACGAGGCGGCCGCGGCGGTGACGCCGGGGCTGAGCGTCAAGAACGTCGAGTCCGAGTTCCTGGACCACTTCCCGTACCTGGGTCTGCCCTACGACGGCTTCACCAACCCGTCATGACCGGCCACGACCACGACGGTCAGCACCAGCACCCGCATCCGCACCCGCAGCACAACCTGGGACCCTCGGGCACCGGCACGGCGGTGCTGGACATCGGCGGCGACGTGGGTGCCCTGGTGCTCTGGACCGGGGCGGAGTACCTCGGCTGGGAGATCGAGATCAGCCCGGAGGGGGCGCACCGGCCGCCGCGCACGCACGCCGCGGTCCGGGAGCGTCAGTTGCGCGACGGGGTGCGCTACAGCGCCCTGTACGTGGGGCTTCCCGAGGGCCGCTACGTGATCTGGCGGGACGAGACCACGCAGCTCGGTCGGGTGACGATCACCGGCGGCAAGATCACGGAGTACGACTGGCTGACTGACTGATTCTCGCCGCGTTCCGGCCCGGGGAGTCCCCGCGACCCCCCGGTACGCAGCGCTCGGCGCGAGGACTTGCCCTGGGCGGGCAGGTGTGGACGCCGTCGGTTCTGGGCGCGGAACCGACGGCGTCCTATCTCGTTGTCCGGGCTGCCGCCCCGCCCCGCGCTGGGCGCGCCCGGGCGTGCGCAGGCCGCGTCGGCCGGTATGCCCGGCACCGCCCGCCGCCGGCGGGTGGTTCAGCGCGGCGCGGCCTATGGTTCGGAGCGGCGCGGCGGGTGGTTCAGCGCGGCGTGGCGGTGGCGGTGGTGGTCAGCGCGGCGCGGCGGTGGCGGTGGCGGCGGTGGTGGTCAGCGTGCGGCGGTGGCGGTCAGCGCCGCGGCGGTGACCGTGGCGAGCTCGTGCAGGTAACCGCGCGGGAGCGGGGCCCGGGCTACCGCGAGGCGCCAGTAGAGCGGCCCGACGACCAGGTCGACCACCCGCTCCGGGTCGGTCCCGGCGGCCAGTTCGCCGCGGGCGCTGGCCCGGGCCACCAGCACGGTGCCGATGCCGCGTTGATTGTCGCGTAGGGCCTTTTCGAGGGTGCCGGCGATCGCCGGGTTGCGGGCCGCCTCAGCTAGCAGGTCGGGCACGATCTGCCCGGCGAGTGGGTGTCGCAGGGCCTTGGCCGCCACGGTGAGCAGCGCCTCGAGGTCCCCACGCAGCGATCCGGTGTCGGGTAGGTCGGTGACGGTGCCGGCCAGCGGGGTGACGATCTCCAGAACCATGTCGAGTTTGGAAGCCCAACGCCGGTAGACGGCGGTCTTGCCGACCCCGGCGCGCCGGGCGACCGCCTCGATGGAGAGCCGGCCGTAGCCCCCGGCGGCGAGTTCGGCGACCGTCGCGTCGCGGATCGCGCGGGTCACGTCCTCGCGCAGGACGGCCGCGCCGGCCGGGGGGCGTCGCTCAGTTGCCACCAGGCGAGTGTACGCCACGACGATACGGTTGCGTTCCGCCGCAGGCGGACCTACCGTGGGATACGACGAAACGGTACCGTCGCGTCGTTGACCCACGGAGGAGTCATGCCCGAGCCACCGGTCGGACTGTTGTTCCCGCCCCAGCCCCCGCTCCCGCCGCCCGGCGCCGCCGCCCGGCTCGCCGCCCGCCACGGGCTCGTCCCCAGCGGCGCCCGCCCCACCCTGGTCCGCTACACCGCCGAGCTGTGGGCGCGTCGGCACTTCGTCACCGCGTTCGCCGCCGCCCGCCTCGACGCGACGTACACCACGGCCCGGCTCGGCCGGCTGTGGCAGGTGATCACCCCGTTGGTCAATGCCGCGGTCTACTTCGCGGTGTTCGGGCTGCTGCTCGGCACCCGGCACGGGATCGACAATTTTCCGGCGTACCTGTGCACCGGGGTGTTCCTGTTCCACTTCACCCAGCAGGCCGTGCAGGCCGGGACCCGCTCGATCGCCGACAACCTCGGCCTGATCCGGGCGGTGCGTTTCCCGCGGGCCTGCCTGCCGCTGGCGGTCACCGTGGCGCAGCTGCGCCAGCTCGCGCTCTCCCTCGGGGTCCTGGCCGGCGTCGTGCTGCTCACCGGCGAGCCGCTGACCGGTCGCTGGCTGCAGGTGATACCCGCCCTCGGGCTGCAGACCCTGTTCACCGTGGGCCTGGCGATGATCGTGGCCCGCCTCGCCGCGCGAACCACCGACCTGGTCCAGCTGATGCCCTTCATGATGCGGGCCTGGATGTACGCCTCCGGGGTTTTCTACCACCCCGGGGCGTTCACCGGGCATGTCCCGCCGGTGCTGGCCGGTGTGCTGCAGGCCAATCCGATGCTGGTCTACCTGGACCTGACCCGCAACGCGCTGATGAGTTCCGCCCCGCCGCACCCCGCCGGCGGATGGCTGTGGCTGGTCGGTCTGGGCTGGGCCGTGTTGACCGGCGTCGGAGGTTATGTCTTCTGTTGGCAGGCGGAACAGGAGTACGGCCGTGGCTGACCAACCCACCCCCACCGTGATCGTCGATGACCTGCACGTGGTCTACCGGGTCCCCGGCGGCTCCCGGCGACCCGGCGGCCCGCCCGCACCCGGCGCACCTCGGACGCGGGAGGTGCACGCCGTACGCGGGGTGAGCCTCACCGCACACCGGGGCGAGGCGATCGGGCTCGTCGGGGGCAACGGCTCGGGAAAGTCAACCCTGTTGCGGGCGGTCGCCGGACTGCTGCCACCGACCCGCGGTGCGGTGTACAGCCGCGGCCGCCCCGCCCTGCTCGGCGTGCACGCGGCGCTGATGAACAACCTGTCCGGCGAGCGAAACGTGCTGCTCGGCTGCCTGGCGATGGGGATGACCCCGGCGCAGGCCCGGGCGCACTATCCGGGGATCGTGGAATTCTCCGGCGTCAACGAGCGCAGCGACTTCACCTCGCTGCCGATGCGGACCTACTCGTCCGGCATGGCGGCCCGGCTGCGGTTCGCCATCGCGGCGGCCCGTGGCCACGAGCTGCTGCTCGTCGACGAGGCGCTGGCCACCGGCGACGCCCGTTTCCAGCGCCGCAGCGAACAACGGGTACGCCAGCTGTGTCGGCAGGCCAGCACGGTGATGCTGGTCAGCCACACCCTGACCAGCATCCGGGACACCTGCCAGCGGGTGATCTGGCTGGAGGGCGGCGTGATCCGTGCCGACGGCCCCACCGACGAGGTCCTGGCCGGTTACGAGCGGCACAACCGGGCGGCGGATTCCTGAGCGGTGCGGCCGCCGGCTCAGCCGTCGACCCGCTTGTTCTTGCCGATCACCACGATGCCGCTCTCGGTGACGGTGAACCGCTTGCGGTCGCGGTCCAGATCGACACCGATCTGCGCCCCCTCGGGAACGGCGACGTTCTTGTCGATGATGGCGTTGCGTACCACCGCGTGGCGGCCGATGTCGACGCCCTCCATGAGCACCGATCCTTCGACGTGGGCCCAGGAGTTGACCCGCACGTTCGGCGAGATGATGGAGCGCTCCACCAGCGAGCCCGAGATCACCACCCCCGGCGAGACCATCGAGTCGACCGCCCGACCCTGGCGTTCCTGGTAGCCGTGGACGAACTTCGCCGGCGGCCAGGACCGCTGGTCGGTGTAGATGGGCCACTGGTGGTTGTAGAGGTTGAACACCGGGTGGATCGAGATCAGGTCCATGTGCGCCTCGTAGAACGAGTCGAGTGTTCCGACATCGCGCCAGTAGCCGCGGTCCCGGTCGGTGCTGCCGGGCACGACGTTGTCGCGGAAGTCGTAGACGTGGGCGTCGCCCTTCTCGACCAGCATCGGGATGATGTTGCCGCCCATGTCGTGCTTGCTGTGCACGTCCTGCGCGTCGCGGGTGACCGCGTCACACAACGCCTGGGTGGTGAACACGTAGTTGCCCATCGAGGCGTAGATCTCGTCGGGGGCGTCGGCCAACCCGTCGGTCTGCTGCGGCTTCTCCCGGAACGCGCGGATGCGCCGGCCGTCGTCGCCGACCTCGATCACGCCGAACTGGTCGGCCATCGACCGGGGCTGGCGGATGCCGGCCACGGTGACCGCCGCACCGGAGGCGATGTGGTCGTCGACCATCTGCTGGGGGTTCATCCGGTAGATGTGGTCGGCGCCGAACACGATGACGTAGTCCGGCTTCTCATCGTTGATCAAATTGAGGCTCTGGTAGATCGCGTCGGCTGAGCCGGCGAACCA
>DASVVF010000153.1:0-2872 GCA_036386695.1 Catenuloplanes sp.
CTGCTGGGCTTCGCCGGCTCCGGTGCGCGGTCGCTCGAGCCGCCCGCCGTGGCCGGTGGTCTGCTCATCGTGGCCACGCTGGCCGTCCTCGACCGCCACCGCCGCGCTCGTGGTTTTCGTCCTGAGGTGATGCAACAGTTCGGTACCCGAGAGGTGTAGTCACAGTGTGAATGCCTTGCGGTTTCCTACCGGCGGCACCGACTTCGAGTCGTTCGTGCGACAGGCCGGGCCGGGCCTGTTGCGGTTCGGCCACGTCCTGACGCTGGACAGGTCCGCCGCCGAGGACCTGTCGCAGGAGACCTTCATCCGCGTAGGACTCTCCTGGTCACGGGTCCGCGCGGACGGAAACCCGGTCGGCTATGCGCAACGCACCATGGTCAACCTGTTCCTCAACCGGCGCCGCCGCCGCACGGAGATCCCGGTGGGCATCCCACCCGACACCCGACACGAGGATCGCCGGTTCGCCGCGGTGGACGCGACCGAAATGGTTCGGCAGCTGCTGGCCGACCTGCCACCCAAGCAACGCGCTGCGATCGCCCTGCGCTACGTCGCCGACATTTCTGACGACGAGATCGGTCGGCTGCTCGGCTGCACCCCGCAGACGGTGCGGTCCCAGGTGTCCCGCGGATTGGCCGCCCTGCGCCATCAGCTCGCATCAGGAAGGTGAGTACTGTGCCCGACAACCACCCGACGGAGCGCGGCCTCCTCACCAGCGCCGACTGGGACATCCCGGTCACCGAAGAGTTCGTCACCCGGGTACGGCGTGGTGTCGGCATCAGGCGGACCATTCGCGCTGCCGCGGCCGGCGGTGCCCTGATGGTGACGGCGGGAGTCGCCGTCACGGTCGTCTCCCTCGCCGGCGGACCCGACCCGGTCGCGCCGACAAGCCCCGGGGCGGCACCCCCGGCGGCGTCCACCGCCGCCGAACCGCGCCCACTGGACGGGTTCACCGTCGGATACCTGCCCGACAATGCGACGGCGAAGATGCCGGACAGCGTCCACACCGCGGCGGTCGACCAACGAGGCCTGCGCACCGACGGAACGACGGTAGCCACCACGGCTGACCGCGCCCTGGTCACCATGCGCCGATTCGATCGCGGGTCCGGTGTGGGCCTGTTCGTCACCGTACTGCGGCCGACGCCCGGCTCCGCGTCGGCCGTGCGCCCCGCGCAGCTCAGTCAGTGGTTGACGGCGTGGGCCACCACGGGCGGTACGCAAGCCAAGACCTTCGACGTCCCGATCGGAACGGCGCGCCTGCTCACCGAGCCGGGCACGGAGGTCACCAGCCACAAGGTCGTCATCAACGCCTCCGCCGGCGTCGTGATCGTCATCGAGGGCAACAGCTCCTACCCGGCCGATGAGATGGAGAAGGTCGCCAGAGGCCTTTCCGGCTGACCGGCCCGGCGCCACCGCGATCGCCGCTGGGGCGCCTGCCGCTGGGGTGCCTACTGCTCGGGCACCCAGCCTGGCCCGCGATCCGGGTTGGCGCCCCGGCGCATCTGCTGGACCGCCGCGCCGGCCAACCGGTCCGCCTCGTGGTTCAACAGATGCCCGCCAAGGTGGACGGAGACGTGCGCCTTGGCCTTCGTCCAGGTCACCGTGCGGCCGACGAGCAGCGCGTGCGTCTCGGCGATGAGCTCAGCGTTCTTGACCGGCTCCCGGGTCCGGCCGCGGCGCCATGCGCTGGGCGCCAGCGTGCCGCGCCGGCTCCAGCTCTCGATCCACTCGGTGAGGCACTTCTTGGCGTACTCGCTGTCGTAGACGATCTCCAGCGGCCGGTCGGCCGGCACCGCCCGCAGCAGCGCCCGGATCGCCGCCAGCTCACCGACGTTGTTCGTCGCCGTCCCGTCGATCGGCGCCACGCCGTAGCACGACGGCGAAACGAACCAGGCCCCGGCGGCCGTACCGGGGTTCGGCTCACACGACCCGTCGGTGGCCGCCACGATCACCGGCCCCACCGGCGGGCGTCGCGGCGCCGGTGTCGGGGGAGCCGTATCGGGCAGGTCGAAGAGTGTCGGTTCGTTGGGCACCGCACCATTGTGCCGCCCGCCCCGGCTGCGTCCACCGCCCTGCCGGGTGTGGCGCGGGCCATGATCGCTGACTGCGGAAGGTTACCGTCGTGCTAGCGACGGTAGACGTCCACCGTCGAAGATCTTGGCCTCCCTGAAGATCATCAACGACCGGCGGCAGGTGGGCGGCGTGGTGCACGCCGTGTCACACTGCAGCTGTCGGGCCGCCGATCGTCATGGAGTGCGGATGCCGGGACAGGATCGTAATTTCAGGCCGCGGGTCGACTCATTCGAGTTCCTCGGGGCCCATCTGGAGATCGTCGACGCGGCCGGTCTGCTGCGGGGCGGCCTCCCCGACGACGCCCAGTTGTTGCACGGCAAGGGATTCCCGTCCCCGATCCGAGCCCTGTGGGTGTCCATCGCGACGGCGACCCGCGACGATGTCCGGGTCCACGAGTTCCGCGGCCGGATCCAGGTCGCCGGCGACGTTGTTCCCGGCCAGCAGTCGGACCTGGTCAAGGCGCTGGGGCCGGTCGGGGCCCCGGCTGCTGCCGCCGCCGCGGTCATCGTCGGCGCCGCAGTGCCGTTGGCGGTCGCCGCCGCGTCCGCCTACCGTGCGCGTCAGCGTGCCGCGCAGGAATCCGCCAGCCGGGAAGCGCCCGCCACCGGGCAGGGCCCGGTCGGCACAGCGCAGGGCCCGGTCGGGACGGCGGCGCAGGACCCGGTGGCTGGGACAACGCAGGGTCCGGTCGGGGCGGCGCAGGGGCCGGTGGCTGGGACAACGCAGGGCCCGGTCGGGGCGGCGCACGGGCCCGGGCCCGCCGGGAAGGCGCAGGGGCCGGTCGGCGGTGCCGAGGGACGGG
>DASVVF010000154.1:0-11870 GCA_036386695.1 Catenuloplanes sp.
CAGCGCCGCCCTCGCGAATGCCGCCCCCGGCGGCAACATGTACGCGCAGCAGGCCGCGTTCGCGGAGTGGCGCTTCGGCATGTTCATCCACTTCAACATGGCCACCTTCAGCGACCAGGAGTGGGCCACCGGCGGTCTGCCGCAGCCCGGCGGCCTGGCGCCCACGCTGTTCAACCCGGACCTGCTCGACTGCGGGCAGTGGGCCCGCGCGGCCAAGTCCGCCGGCATGACGTGGGCGGCGCTGACCACCAAGCACCACGACGGGTTCTGCCTGTGGCCGACCAAGACCACCGGGCACAACGTGATGAACAGCAGGGTGAAGAAGGACGTCGTCAAGCTCTACGTCGACGCGTTTCGCGCCGAGGGCCTGACCCCGTGCTTCTACTTCTCCATCTGGGACAAGACGCAGCTGATCGATCACCGGGGGATGACCCGGGAGAAGATCGACCTCACCAAGAACCAGCTGACCGAGCTGCTGGACCCGACCAACTACGGCAAGATCCCGGTACTGATCATCGACGGCTGGGCCTGGAAGATGGGCCACCAGGCCATGCCATACCAGGAACTCCGCGAGCACATCAAGTCGCTGCAACCGGACATCCTGATCATTGACCACAATGGTCAGACCGAGTTGTGGGAGCAGGACGCGATCTACTTCGAGGAGCCCAAGGGGATCTGGGCGCCGCCGACCAACACCTACGCCTCCTGCCAGGGCGTCAACATCGTCAACACCGGCTGGTTCTGGCACCCGAAGGGCTCGACCCGGGGCTCCACGGCCGACACGAAAACCCGCACGCCGGACAACATCGTCAACGGCCACATCAAGGTGCTGGAGAAGCTGTACTGCTCCTTCCTGCTCAACTGCATGCCGAACAACCGGGGCCTGTTCGACGCGAACATCCTGGCGACGCTGAAGGCCGTCGGGCCGATGTGGGAGCCCGACCTGACCCGGCCGCCGCTGCCGGCGCAGCCGGACGTCCTGCTCTACCCGGTGACGCCGGTCAGCGCGACGTCCACCAGTGGCGTCGCCGCCAACGCGATTGACGGCAAGGTCGACTGGGCACAGTTCGCCCGGGAGACCTGGTGCGAGCTCAGCACCCCGTTCCCGCAGTCCGTGACGATGGACCTCGGCGCGGTCTGGTCGAACATCGACGCCGTCGGTTACCTGCCCCGCCAGGACCGGGCCAACGTCAAGGACTCGCCGATCACCACCGGCAACGTCACCGGGTACCGCGTGCTGACCAGCACCAACGGCACCAGCTTCAGCGAGGTCGCCCGGGGCACCTGGCCGGGCACCAAGGCGCTGAAGTACGCCCGGTTCCCCGCCGTCGGCGCCCGGTATGTGCGCATGGAGGTCACCGCCACGGTGGGCGGCGGCAAGGCGATCATCAACGAGCTGGACTGCGGCGGCATGGCCGCCAAGCCGGTGCGCGGCGGCGTCACCCCGCCGACCCAGGCCGTCAAGCTGGTGAACCGGCGCAGCGGCAAGGTTCTCGCGATCGCCGGCGGGTCCACCGCCAGCGCAGCCGCCCTCGTGCAGGTCACCGACACCGGCGCGGCCAGCCAGCGGTGGCGGGTCGTCGAGCTGGGCGGTGGCTACGCCAAGCTGGTCAACCAGGGCAGCACGCTGGTCGCCGACGTGACCGGCAAGTCGCTCGTCGACGGGGCGGCGGTGATCCAGTACCGCGACACCGGCGGCACCAACCAGCAGTGGCAGGTGGTCACCGTGGCCGGGTACGTCAAGCTGGTGAACCGCAACAGTGGCAAGGTCCTCGAGGTCAGCGGCGGTTCGTCGGCCGAGGGGGCGGCGGTCGTCCAGTGGGCCGACACCGGCGCCACCAGCCAGCAGTGGACGCTCGTGGCGGTCTGACGAGGCGTCCGTTCCGCAGGGGATCACCGGGAGCGCTTCCGGTGATCCCCTGGCCTCGTTCGGCCAGTGGGTTATCTCCGTGGTCCGGATCGCCGGGCCGGGCAGGATGACCTCGTGCCGCCGCGACCGGGGCGGTCGAAGGGAGCCCGACATGCAGCAGCCGATCGTCGCCGACCAGGGGTCCGCCGACCAGGGGTCCGCCGGCATGGTGGACGTGCGGTCCGAGGCGGAACTGCGGGAGCTGATCGGGGCTCCCACCGCGGCGGTCGCGGCCAAGGCGCGTACCGCTCTCGGCGAGCCGCACCGGCAGTGGCTGGCCCGTTCGCCGCTGTGCCTGGTGGCCACCGCGGCGGCCGACGGATCATGCGACGTGTCGCCCAAGGGTGACCCGCCGGGCTTCACGCTCGTCCTCGACGACACCACGATCGCGATACCGGACCGACCCGGCAACCGCCGCGTCGACACCTTCCGCAACCTGCTCGCCAACCCGCAGGTCGGCCTGCTGTTCCTGGTGCCGGGGCGGGGCGACACCCTGCGGATCAACGGCACCGCCCGGTTGGTCCGCCAGGCCCCGTTCTTCGACCGGCTCACCGTCCGGGGTCACCGTCCGGCGCTCGCGATGGTGGTCACCGTCCGGGAGACGTTCTTCCACTGCGCCAAGGCGTTCATGCGCTCCGAGCTGTGGCAGCCGGAGACCTGGGATCCCGACGCCCTGCCCTCGCGGGCACAGATCATCCGCAGCGTCGAGCGGCCGGACACGGCGCTGGCGGACCTCGAGCGGCACTACGGGCCGCGCTACCGCGACGGACTCTACGGCTGAGGCGGTGTACGCCACCGGCCGCGCTCAGCCCCTCGTCGCGGTGGCGAACGGCAGCGACCGGCCCTGCCGGGCGCTCTCCCGGGCGGCGTCGAGCACCTCGAGGGCCGCGACGGCGTCCCAGGGGTCGACCGGCACCGGGCCGGTGCCGCGGACCGCCGCGGCGAACGCCGGGTAGTAGGTGTCCCACCGGCCCCGCTCGGCCGGCACCGGCCGGCTGTCCGGTCCCCGCCGCAGGTCCCCCCAACGCCCCCGGGATTCGCCGCCCCAGTCGGCGCCCTCGGTGGCCGGCGACCGCCCCGCGATCAGCGCGGCCTCCTGACCGTCCACGCCGGCGACAACGAAGCTGCCGCTCGTACCGGTCACCCGCAGGCGCGGGCCGGGGGCACCCTGGACCCAGCTACCCCACAACCTGGTGCGCACGCCGGTGTGGTGCCGCAGCGCCAGGAAGAAGTCGTCATCGCGGCCGTCCAGGTCGTCGCGCGGGTGCATCTCGGCGTACACGTGCTCAACCGGCCCGAACAGGGTCAGTGCCTGGTCCACGAGATGGGTGCCGAAGTCGAGCAGGCTGCCGCCGCCGGCGGCGGACGGGCCCGGCTGCGGCGCGAAGCGCTCGAACCGTGACTCGAACGCCGTGACGGTGCCGAGTTCGCCGGCGGAGATCAGCCGGCGCAGGGTCAGCAGGTCGGAATCCCACCGGCGGTTCTGGTACACGCTCAGTGGCACCCCGGCGTGCTCTGCCGCCACCACCGTCTCCCGCGCCGCCGCGGCGTCCAGTGCGAACGGCTTGTCGACCACCACGCCCAGGCCCAGGTCGATCGCCGCCCGGGCCAATTGGACATGGGTGGCGGCGGGGGTGGAGATGGCGACCGCCTCGGCGCCGGCCCCGGCCAGCGCACCCAGTGAGTCGTACGCGGCGACGCCCGGTTGATCGTCGGCCAGTTCGGCCCGGCGTTGCGGCGACGTGGTCACCACCCCCACGAACTCGCACTGCGGCGCGGCGGCGATCAGCGGCGCGTGGAAGTACCGGCCGCCGAAGCCATAGCCCACCAGGCCCAGCCGCACCGCGGATGTCGACATCCCGGCATCCTACGGCGCCGTCGCGCGGGCCGGTCCGGCATCGGGCGCCGTCGTGACCGGTGCGGGGTGCAACGGGGGGCCGGCGATGGCGCAGTGCACCCG
The DNA here is from genome assembly GCA_036386695.1 of Catenuloplanes sp. Lineage (GTDB taxonomy): Bacteria > Actinomycetota > Actinomycetes > Mycobacteriales > Micromonosporaceae > DASVVF01. The sequence continues at coordinate 3,870 of DASVVF010000154.1, forward strand.
GACGGGGCTGCTGACCGACCGGCCCGGGACGGCCAGCGCGGCGATCGCGGCGCCGGCCACCAGCAGCGCGGCGCACACCAGCATCGCCGTCCGGAAGATCGGACCCAGGATGGCCGGCTCGGTCAGGCTGCCGGTGCCCAGGCCGGCCACCAGCGGCAGCACCGCGACGGCGAGGAGCCCGGCGGCCCGGGCGACCGCGTTGTTGACCCCGCTGGCCACCCCCGCGTGGCGGTCGGCGACCGAGCCGAGCGCGGTGGCGGTCAGCGGCGCCACCGTCAGGGACACCCCGAGGCCCAGCAGAGCCACCGGCGGCAGCACGGTCAGCAGGTACGACCCGCCGGCCCCGATCCGGCTCAACAGCACCAACGCCGCCGCGCACACCAGCGGTCCGACCGTCATCGGGATCCGTGGACCGATGCGCTGCCCCCAGGCGCCGGCGCGGGCCGACAGCAGGAGCATCAGCACCGTGATCGGCAGCAGCGCCGTACCGGCGGCCAGCGGGGTGAAGCCGGCGACCACCTGTAGATGGAGCACGACCAGGAAGAACACTCCGCCGAGGGCGGCGTACACGGCGAACGTCACCAGGTTGGCGGCGGTGAAGGCGCGCGACCGGAACACCTCCAGCGGCAGCATCGGGTGCCCGGAGCGGCGTTCCACCAGCACGAACGCGGCCAGCCCGGCGACGCCCACCGCCAGGGAGACCACCACCCGCGGGTCGGTGCCCCCCACCGCCGGCCAGGCGGTGAAGCCGTACGTCAGTCCACCCAGGCCGGCGGCCCCGGTGACCGCCCCCGCGACATCGACCTTGCGGGCGGCCCGCGGGTTGCGTGACTCCGGCACGTGGCGCAGTGCCACGACGATGACCACCGCCGCCAGCGGGACGTTGATCAGGAATACCAGCTGCCAGCTCCCCGACTGGACGAGCCACCCGCCCAGGAAGGGGCCCAGCGCGCCGGCGGTGCCGCCCAGGCCGGACCAGGCGCCGATGGCCCGGGCGCGGTCACGCGGATCGAACGAGGCTTCCAGGATGGCCAGCGCGCCCGGGGTGAGCAGGGCGCCACCGATGCCCTGCAGGATCCGCGCGGCGATCAGGGTCTCGATGTTCTGCGCCAGCCCGCACAGCAGCGACGCCGCCGCGAACCAGGCCACCCCGATCACGAACACCCGCCGGCGGCCGTAGCGGTCACCCAGCGAGCCGCCGAGCAGGATCAGCGCCGCGAGACTCAGGGTGTAGCCGTTGACGGTCCACTGCAGGCCGGCCGCACCGCCGCCCAGGTCGGCGCCGATGGCGGGCAACGCGATGTTGACCACCGTGGCGTCGACGAAGGCCAGCGCGGACCCGAGCACCGTGGCCAGCAACACCCACCGGCCGTTCGGTTGCCCGTACCGCACCGGCGTGGCCGGCGCCGGGTTGCCGCTGGCCGCCATCGGGCCTCCCGGGGTTCGTGGTGGACCGCCCTCACCACCCTAGGCTCACCGGGGGGGTACCGGACCCGGGCGGGCCTGCAGAAACGCCTTCAGGACCTGGTTGAACTCGGCGGGCCGTTCCAGGTTCGGCAGGTGGCCGGCGCCGTCGATGACGGCCAGCCGCGCATCGGGGATGCGCTCGTGCAGGAACTGCGCGTCTCGGATCGGGGTGAACTCGTCGTCGCGTCCCACCACCACCAGCGTCGGCACCGAGATGGCGCCCAGTAACCCGGTGTAGTCGGGGCGGTCGGCGCGTCCCCGCAGGGCGGCGGCGGCGCCCTGCGCCGGAGCGGCCCGCATCATGGTCAGGACGTGGTCGGCCACGGCCGGCAACGCCGCGATGTTGGCCGGCGCCAACATCTTCGACAGCACCTCGTCCGCGTAGCCCCGCAGTCCCTCACGCAGCAGTCGGTCGGCCGCCCGGTTGCGGTCCAGCCGACCCTGCGGGGTCTCCGCCTGGGCGAACGTGTCGGCCAGCACCAGCGCCCGCACCCGCCCGGGAAACAGCCGGTAGAACTCCAGCACGACCTGCCCGCCCATGGACAGGCCGCCGAGCACCACCCGCGGTGCTGCGAGGTGGTCGAGCAGAGCCGCGATGTCCCCGGCGAAGTCCGCCAGCGGGGTACGGCCGGGGACCACCGTGCTCTCGCCGTAGCCGCGCAGGTCCGGGGCGATGACCCGCCAACCAGAGCGGCCGAACTCGGTCAGCTGCGGCGTCCACATCGACCGGTCGAACGGGTGCCCGTGGATCAGGACCAGCGGCTCGCCGGTGCCGTGTTCGTCGTACCCGACGGTGATTCCGTTGACTGTGGCCGTACCCATGCCTGGTTGTCCCTTCCGTATTCGTCACTGGAACGAGTCCCTGCCGTAACCGCCTGCTGTCAATGTATGGATCATGTCCAACCCCCACCGGGACGCGCCCGGACGGGCCGCGACCGTGGCCTGGCTCGCACACCCGGTCACCGTGCTGGCGGTTGTCCTCCTGGTGGTCAACGATCACCTGCTCAAGGCCCGGTATCCAGGTGTGCTGACCGGCAAGCTCAGCGATGTGGCCGGCCTGGTGCTGGCCCCGCCGGTGCTCGCCGCGGCGGCGGTGCTGGTGTTCCGGGGGTTCCCGGCGCGGCTGGCCGCCGGCGCCGCGATCGTCGTGACCGGTGTCGGATTCACCGCTGTGAAGATCTCACCGCTGGCCGCGGCGGTGGCCTCCGGCTGGTGGAGCGTGCTGGCCGGCCCGTCGATCGTCCGCAGCGACGCCACCGACCTCGTCGCGTTGCCCGCGTTGGGACTGGCCGGGTGGTTGGCGTCGCGCGCGCGCCGGCCGGGTACGGCGGCGTTGCGGCGTTTCGGTGTGCTGGTCATGCTGCCGGCCGGGGTGCTCGCCATGGTGGCGACGAGCGCACCGCAGTACCCGGACGCGGTCACCGTGCACTCCTGGCGGTCGATGCTCGTCGCGGGCGAGGGCAACGCGTACCACAAGAGCTCGCGGGGCCCGGACCTCTGGCGGATCAGCGCGGACGGTGGACGTACCTGGCGGTTGCCGGACGACGACCAGAACGCGGCGTTGGAACATGACCTGCCGGCCCTGCGACAGCGGACGACCCCGGTGTGCGCGCCCGAGTCACCGGCGCGGTGTTACCGCGTGGTGCCGCGCCGGCTCGCCGTCGAGCAGAGCACCGACGGCGGTACGTCGTGGACGGTCGCCTGGGAGGTGCCGGAACCGCAGCGCCGGGCGCTCGCCGACAGGTACGAGGACCTCGGCCACCCGGACATCTACCTCGCCTCGCGGGCCGTGGCGCCGGTCGCCGGTGGACACGTCGTCGTGGTGGCGAACGGGCGCGACGGGTACGCGCTGCGCGACGTGACCGGCGGTTGGCAGCGGATCGGTTTCGGCACCTCGGTCGGCGACGGCTACAGCGTCGACAAGCCGGCCCCGCCGTTGCCCTCGGCCGCGGCGGAGAACCCCCTGTCGTCGGAGATTCCGCTCGGTCTGCTCGCCGGCGCGGTGGTGCTGCTGGTGGGTGGCTGGGCGATGGGCTGGCGGCGGCCGGAGTGGCCGTTGCTGGTGGCCACCGGGCTGGCTGTTCCGGGCATCGTCGGGGTGCTGTTGGGTGCCCTCGTCATGCGGACGGACGACAGCCTGGTGTCGTTCGCGGGGGGTGTCGCCGCGTGGCTGGGCGTTGCCATCGCACTGGTAACCGGGATCGGGGTACTGGTGGCGGCCGGCGTGTCCGGCGCGGTCCCGGCCGGTCGCGGATCGCTGGTCGCCCCCCTGGTCGGTCTGCTGGCGTTGGCGGTCGGTGGGGGTTGCGTCGCGTTGTTCCTGGGTTGGTCGGCGGGCGCGTTGGAGTACCGCACCGCCGCCCTGGGCGCGCTGGCGTGCGTACTGGTGGGCACCGTGCTGGCCGGGCTGTTGGGCGCCTCGGCCAGCCGGTCCCCGGGCGTCAGCCGACGTACGGCCAGGCAGCCGAGTCCCACTTCAGGGCGTTGATGCCGAGCCGGCCCAGGTCGGGGCGGTCGTTGTCGCCGTAGTAGTGGTAGACCAGCAGGTCGGTCCCGCTGCCGTCGTTGAAGATGGCCTGGTGTCCCGGCCCGGGCACGGCGTCGTGGGCCGCGAGCAGTTGGGTGCCGCCGCCTTCGGTCATCGGCTTGCCGTCCCGGTCGAGGTACGGCCCGGTGGCGTTCTTCGACCGGCCGACCATGATCCGGTAGGTGCTGGCGTCGCCGCGGCAGCAGTAGTCGAACGAGACGAACAGGTAGAAGTAGGTCCCGTGCCGGTAGACGAACGGGGCTTCGATCGCCCCTTCGGTGCCGAACGGGCGGCTGGCCAACGGGTACAGGGTGGGGTCCGCGGCGTACCGCAGCCCGGTCTTCGGGTCGATCCGGATCATCTTGATCCCGCCCCAGAACGAGCCGAAGGCCAGCCACCAGCGGCTCTGTGAGTCGATGATCAGGTTGGCGTCGATGGCGTTGTACTCGCCGCCCTCGACGGTCTCGTGCACGGTGCCGCGATGCGTCCAGGTGCCCGGCATCCCGGTCTTGCTGGTGGCGAGGAAGAGTGCCGAGTGCCGCGACCCGAACGACGAGGCGGCGTAGTACAGGTAGTACTGCCCGTTGCGGAACGTGATGTCGGGCGCCCAGAGGTTGCGGATCCCGGTGGCCGGCAGGTACTTGTCGGCCCACGGTGCCCCGTCGGGGAAGACTGAGCCGATCTTGGTGTACGTCCGGCCGTCCCGCGACGTCCGGATGTCCAGGCCCGGACCGGTGGTGAAGAGCAGGTACGTGCCGTTGCGCTTGATGATCGCCGGGTCGTGGACCCGTTCGGTGTCGCCGGCGACCGGCCGGGGGTTGGGGTAGACCGGCCCGACCGGCTGGTGGTCGCCCAGGGCGGGGAACGCGGCGATCCGGAACCGCTGGCAGTTGTTGTCCAGCCGACCCCACTGCCCGACCGGGCTGCCCTCACCGAGTTCGCACCGGGCCACCTCCAGGCTGCGGCCGCTGCCCCGGTTCACCATCCGGAACGCCGTGCCGGCCTGCGGTTCCAGGTACCACCGTTGGTCGAGGGCGGTGCTCGAGCAGGCGCGCTGCTCCACCGCGGCGCCGTCGGCGACGGACGCCCCGACCACCGACAGGCAGGTGTCGGCCCGGGCGGCGCGGACCCGGTAGTCGGCGCGGCCGATCGGCTCCCAGGTCCACTGCTGGCAGGCGCCGGCCCGCTGGGCGCGGGTGGTCACCGGGGTGTGGTCGGCGCGCCGGCAGTCGGTGACGTCGAGCGCCCGGCCGTTGTTGACGTTCGTTATGGTGACCTGGCCGACGGGTTGCAGCCGCCACCGCTGGCAGTCGTTGTCCAGCCAGGTCCACAGCCGGATGTTGGCGTCCTCGGCCGGGTAGCAGTTCATCACGTCGAGGGCCAGGCCGCTGTTGCGGTCGTCGATGCGTACCCAGCCCTCGCCGGCCGGGGTGACCCGCCACTGCTGGCAGGCCCCCGCCCGCGTCGCGCTCTGCACCACATTCGTGCCCACCTCGGTGCCGCACCGGGTGGTGCTCAGATCCTTGCCGCTGTTGCGGTTGACGATGCGGTAGTGCCCGTCCGGCAGCTCGTCGAGCAGCCACTGCTGGGTTGCCGCCGGGGAGCAGGTGCGCTGCGCGACGTTGGCGTTGTCGTTGCGCACCGAGGCGGTCGTCTCCATGCACTTGCCGGTCCAGGCGTTCACGACCGCGAACGCGGTGGTGGCCGTCGCCGCTGCCGGAGCCGCCGCTGCCGCCGGGCTGGCTGCCTGTGGGCTGGCTGCCTGTGGGCGCGCCGGGGCCGCCGGGCCGGGCGCGGCCGTGGCGGCCGGTGTCGGCTGGACGCTCAGCGCCGCCGTGATCACCAACGCTCCGGCCAGTGCCGCGCGGAGCACGGATCGGGAGCGCGGCGTACGGACCGGAGTCGAGGACATATCTGCCACCTTGCTACGGAAAAGTCGGGTCGCGGAGGCAGCCGGTGCGCTGCCCGAACGCAGCGATCACCGTAAACGTCCCCGTCCCCCGGGTAAAGGGTCTTGGCGGCGCGATCGCAGCTCTATTCAAAGTATTCATTGACGAAGTACGATGGGATGAAACGTTTTAGAAGCCCTGGAGGTGGCTGGTGACCAGAGCGAGAAGGCCCCGCCCCCGGCTGGTCCCGAGCTGCGCCACGGTCGTCCTCGCCGCCGCCGGGCTCCTGGTGACGGTGTCGACCGGGCCGGCCGCCGGCGCCGCGCCGCGGCAGCTGGAAACCCTCGACCGGGGGCTGGTGGCGGTTCCGGCCACCGGCGGCATCCTGGTCAGCTGGCGGCTCTTCGGTGCCGAGCTGACGTCGGTCGGCTTCAACCTGTATCGCAACGGCAGCCGGGTGAACCCGACCCCGATCACCGGTCGGACCAATCACCTGGATGCCGCCGGCCGGCCGGGGGACCGGTACGCGGTCGCCGCGGTCAGCGCCGGCGTCGAAGCGACCCGCTCCGCCGAGGTGCTGCCGTGGGCCACCGGCCACCTGGACATCCCGCTGCAGAAGCCGGGCGACGGCCGTAACCCGGACGGCTCCACCTTGAGCTACCACGCCAACGACGCCAGCGCCGGTGACGTCGACGGTGACGGGCAGTACGAGATCATCGTCAAGTGGGACCCGTCCAACTCCCGCGACAACTCCATCGCCGGCTACACCGGCGAGGTGTTCCTGGACGCCTACCGGCTCAACGGCGCTCGACTGTGGCGCGTCGGGATGGGCCGCAACATCCGCGCCGGCGCCCACTACACCCAGTTCCTGGTCTACGACTTCGACGGCGACGGGCGGGCCGAGGTGGTCGCGAAGACCGCCGACGGCACCCGCGACGGGCGCGGCACGGTCATCGGCAGCGCGAACGCCGACCACCGCAACTCCACCGGTTACATCCTGCGCGGGCCGGAGTTCCTCACCGTCTTCGACGGCCTGACCGGTGCCGCCAGATCCACCGTCGGCTACGAGCCGCCGCGCGGCGACCCGTGTACCTGGGGTGACTGCCGGGGTAACCGGGTGGACCGCTTCCTGGCCGGGGTGGCGTACCTGGACGGTGCGCGACCCAGCATCGTGATGGCGCGCGGCTACTACACCCGAAGCGTGCTGGTGGCCTACGACTTCCGCGCCGGCGCGCTGGCCAAGCGGTGGACGTTCGACACCAACGTGGCCGGCCGGCAGTACGAGGGGGCGGGCAACCATCAGCTCTCCGTGGCCGATGTGGACAACGACGGCCGGGACGAGATCGTGTACGGCTCCCTGACGATCGACGACAACGGTCGACTGCGCTACGCCACCGGCCTCAAACACGGCGACGCCCTGCATGTCAGCGACCTGAATCCGGCCCGACCCGGCCTGGAGATCTTCGGCACCCACGAGCGCGCCGACTCCGCGTACGGCCTGGAGATGCACGACGCGCGGACCGGGCAGATCGTGCACGGCCAGCGAACCGGCCGGGACACCGGCCGTGGTGCCGCCGGTGACATCGACCCCCGCCATCCCGGCGCCGAGATGTGGGCCGTCGACGGCGAGTGGAACAGTCCGAACGGCTGGTTGTTCTCCGCCGACGGACGGCTGATCTCCAACCGGATCCCGGCCGCGAACTTCCTGATCTGGTGGGACGGCGACCTGCACCGTGAGGTGCTCGACCACACCGGTTACAGCGCCTCGGCGATCCGCGGGGTCGGCACCATCGGCAAGTGGGACCACCTGAACAGCCGTACGGTCAACCTGCTCACCGCCACCGGCACCTACTCGAACAACGGCACCAAGGGCAACCCGTCACTGCAGGCCGACCTGCTCGGTGACTGGCGCGAAGAGGTGCTGTGGCGGACCGCGGACAGCACCGCCCTGCGGTTGTTCGCCACGCCGTTCACCAGCCCGCACGCGTTCCCCACGCTGATGCACGACCCGGTCTACCGGTTGGGCGTCGCCTGGCAGAACGTCGGCTACAACCAACCACCGCACACCAGCTACTACCTCGGCACCAGGTAGTAGCCCCTCGGTGGAGCGCCCCCGGG
>DASVVF010000155.1:0-4147 GCA_036386695.1 Catenuloplanes sp.
GCCCAGAGCTTCACGCCGTTGAGCCGGTAGCCGGTGCCGTCCGGGGTGGGTTCGGCGATCGTGCCCAGCCGGGCCGGGTCGGAACCGACGTCCGGCTCGGTGAGCAGGAACGCGGAGACCTCGCCGGCGGCCAGCCGGGGCAGGAAGGCCTGCTTCTGCTGCTCGGTGCCGAAGGTCTTCAGCGGCTGCGGCACGCCGATCGACTGGTGCGCCGACAGCAGCGCGCCCAACGCCGGATTCACCGAGCCGGTCAGGATCAGCGCCCGGCAGTAGTCCAGATTGGACAGCTCCAGGCCACCGTACTTCCGGTCGATCTTCATCCCGAACGCGCCGAGCGCGGCCAGGCCGCGGAACACCTCGTCCGGGATCCGGGCGTCGCGTTCGATCTGGCGCCCGTCGACCTCGGTGGCGAGGTACCGCTTCAGCTCGGCGAGGAACTCGTCGGCGTGCGCCGAGCGGTCCGGGTCGACCTGTGGCCACGGGTCGATCAGGTCCAGGCGCAGCCGACCGAGAAACAGTTCCTTGCCGAAGCTGGGCTTGCCCCAGTTCTGCTCGCGGGCGGCCTCGGCGACCTGCCGGGCATCGCGCTCGGAGACCTGACCCGCCTCGGCCGGCAGCACGCCGGCCACGTCGGATCGGCTGTCCGCCGGTGTGCTGTTGTCGGTCGTGGTCACTGACGACCCCCTCGGCAGCGGGTACGGGTGTGACCCAGGTTACCCGTCGGTGTTACCGATTGGTAGTGACCCGACCCTCCTCGGCCGCCTCGTCGGCGTAGACGGCCTCGTCGCGGTCCTGGTCGGCCCAGTTGCGCCGGACGAACGGCAGGATCGCCCAGAAGGTCAGGAACCAGGCGCCGGTGATCGCGGTGAGGACGATCGCCAGCTGCAGGCTGAGCAGGAAATCGGTGATCAGCAGCACCGAGCTGACCATCGAGATCAGCATGAACGCGAGCCCGCCGGTGGCCATCCGGTGGGCGAAGCGGACCAGCTCCGGCTTGCGTCCCTGCCGGAAAAGCGCCCGGTGGAACGCCACCGGAGAGATGATCATGGCGGTGGCGGCCGCGGCCGCCAGCAGGGCGACGATGTACACGTCGCGCTGCAATTCGGTGGTCTGCTCGAACCGCGCACTGAACGGCATCGTCAGCAGGAAGGCGAACAGGATCTGCACGCCGGTCTGCGCCACCCGTAGTTCCTGCAGCAGATCGGCGAAGTTACGGTCCCACCGCTGCTTCTCGGTTTCCTGTGCCATCCGGTGTCAGCCTCCCCAGGCGTTCGATGTCTGGCGAGGTGTTCCCGAGGTGGCCGACAGCCAAACCGGGGGTGACCCAGAGCGCAGCAAGGGACGCCCCGCTCAGGCCGGCACGGAACCGACCCGGTGCAGCACCACGTCAGCCAGGACGTCCGGCGCCTCGTCGGGGATCCAGTGGCTGATCCCGCGCAGCACCACGAAGCGGTACCCGCCGGTCACGTACCGGCCGCAGCGCAGGGCGCCGACCGGCCCGAGCGCCGGGTCACGGGTGCTCCACACATAGGTGGTCGGCACCGTCACCGGGCCCAGGTCGTCCAGATCAGCCAGGGACGCCGCCCGGTACCAGTTCAGCCCGCCGGTCAGCCGGCCCGGCTCCCGCATCGTCGCCGCGTACCGCTCGGCGCGCCGCGGACCGGCCTGGCGCATCATCGAGCGCAGCGCCGCGCCGCCTCGGGCCAGCAGCAGCCGCTCGGCCAGCCCCGCACGGCGGAACAGGGCGATGTATGACGAGCGCAGCAGCTGCGACGGGTGCCGCAACGCCCGCACCGCCGCCCGCGGATGCGGCACCGACACCGCCGTCAGCGTGCGGACCCGCTCCGGGTGCCGGGCGGCGACCTGCCACGCCACCAGCGCACCCCAGTCATGGCCGACGAGGTGCACGGCAGCGACCCCCAGCGCGTCCAGCACCGCCACCACATCGGCGACACAGTGCGCCATCCGGTAGTCGGCGACCGCCGCCGGGCGCGCCCCGGGCGAGTACCCCCGCTGGTCCAGGGCGTACGTCCGTAGGCCGGCCCGGTGCAGCCCGGGCGTCAGCAGGTCCCACTCGCCGCTGTCCTGAGGGAAGCCGTGCAGCAGCAGGACCGGAGCGCCGTCGGCCGGCCCACCGGCGAAGACGTCGAAGGTCAGCCCGTTGGCCTCGACCCGCCGCCGGTCTACTCGTACTGCTGCTTCGGGGCGGTGATCTGTCGCCATGTGTCAACCTCCAGGTACGGCACGGTGGCGTCGTTGACCGGGTCGGTCGCCGTCCGGTCGGTGTAGCGACCTTCGGCCTCGATCCAGGTGTCGACGGCGAGCGCGGCCGGCACGTTGCCGGTCAGGCCCACCTTTATCGGACGTCCGTCGGCCGCGCAACACGACAGGATGATCCGGGCCAGCATCGGCTGCCCGTCCGCGCCCTTGGTGATGAACCCGGTGAGCTGCACCGTGCGGTCCTTGAGCGAGACGCCCTCGTCGAAGACCGCCCGCGAGGCGTAGTCCAACACGGTGATCTTGGCCGGGTCCCCCGCCGGCAGCGGCGGATAGTCCGAGATCTGCTGGCTGGCCAGGACCGATCCGGACTGCCCGGCGGCGAACGAACCGAGCGCCGGCGGGGCCACCAGCAGCAGCCCCAGCACCGGCAGGATCAGCAGCCAGCCGACCCGCGGCTCGTGGTGCCCGCCGCCGCCGTGCCCGTGGTCGTGTCCGTGGTCGTCCGCCTCGGCCTCCTCGGCGGGGCGGCGCAGTTCGTACCACAGGGTCATCACCGCCGCGGCGACCAGCAGCATCCCGGCGGCGATCAGGAACGGGCGCAGCCCGTCCTTGACGTAACGCAGGTACATGTCGGTGAAGCTGGCCTTGAGGATCGCCCCGCCGAAGAGGATCATGACGACGGCCTGGGCCTGGCGGTTCACAGCAGCACCGCCCCGACGCCCACCGCGACCAGCACGGCGACCGCGAAGGTCACCGGCGGGAAGCGCAGGGCGAACCGGCGCCCGAACACCCCGGCCTGCATCGAGATCAGCTTGAGATCGACCATCGGACCCACCACCAGGAACACCAACCGTGAGGTCAACGAGAATTGTGACAACGACGCGGCGACGAACGCGTCGGCCTCGGAACAGATCGACAACAGCACGGCGAGCACCGCCAGCGCCAGCACGGACAGCACCGGGTTGTCCGCGAGGGTCTGCAACCACGCCTCCGGCACCAGCACGTTGATGGTGGCCGCCGCCATCGCTCCCAGCACCAGGAAACCCCCGGCGTGCACGATGTCGTGCCGGCAGGCCGACCAGAAGGCCCGGCCCTTGGAGACCCCCTCCAGGTCCGGGCGGTGCGGCAGCCGGATCCACTCGGCGCGGCCCAGCCGCAGCCACAACCAGCCCATGATCATCGCCACGATGAGGCTGGCCACCCCCCGGCCGACCACCATCTCCGGGTTCTTCGGGAAGGCCACCGCGGTGGCCGTCAGGACGATCGGGTTGATCGCCGGTGCGGCGAGCAGGAAGGCGAACGCCGCCGCCGGGGTGACGCCCTGGCGGATCAGCGAACCGGCGATCGGCACCGCCCCGCACTCGCAACCGGGCAGCACCACCCCGGCGCAGCTGGCGACCGGCACAGCCAGCGCCGGATGGCGGGGCAACGCCCGGGCCCAGAACGAGCGGGGTACGAAGACCGCGATGATCGCCGACAGCGCCACCCCGAAGACCAGGAACGGCACCGCCTGCACCATCACCGAGACGAAAACCGTGGTCCAGGTCTGCAACCGGGCCCCGGAGATCAGCCCGGCGAGCGGGTTGCGGAAGATCACCAGCAGCACGAGCAGGACGGCGAGCACCTCGACCGACCCCACCCGACCACGCAGCGTCCAGCCGGGCCCGGGTGGGCCGGATCCGGGCGGCCGGTGTGCCGGCGGGTCCGATCCGGGCCCGGCCGGTCCGCCGGGTCCCGGTCCGCCCGGTCCCGGTCCGCCCGGTCCGGCGACGCCCGGTCCGGCGACACCTGGCCGGCCCCGGAGCTCGCACTGTGCGTCATCGCGCTGATTCTGCGGGGGGCGACCGTCGTGGGCGCCACCGCCTCCGGTGGACGGGACTCCGCCGGAACGGCCGCTGGGACAAACGGCGAACGGCGGCGGCGAGCG
>DASVVF010000156.1:0-7513 GCA_036386695.1 Catenuloplanes sp.
CGTTCACCTGGGTCACCACCGACGAGGACAGCGCGGTGCTGAGCCCGAGGCCGGAGACCACGATCAGCATCGCGATCGGCAGCGAGCCGCTGTCGTCGCTCCACCGGCCGCGGACCCCACCGCAGCGGCGCGGCATCGGCATGTCGGGCGCCGGGTAGCCGTACGCCGTACCGGCAGGAGAACCTTCGGGGTGGGCTCGCACAGCTACGCCGCCGGTCTGGGGGCCGGGCAGATGGCGGCACTGTCAGTGTCGATCGACGTGTTCAGAGCGGTGAACGTGATGGCGGTCTGGTTGTTCACCCGGTTGGCGTCCCGGCCGGCGGTCACCGCGAGGCTCACCCGCAGCCGTTGGTAGCCACGGATGGGGTCGGCCTGCCAGAAGGAGAAGGGTCCGACCTGCCGGAACGGTGCCGGCCCCCGACTCGCCGCCGTCGTCGCCGTCGCCGTCGTGACCGAGGCGACCAGTTGCCGCCAGTTGGCCGCCGGGGTGGACGTGGTCCGGGTGTACCAGGTACGCAGCTGCAACGTCTCGTTGAACAGGCGCAGTTGCGTGCACTTGGGGCCGGCCGCCGTCGTGGTCTCGTATTCGACGTAGGGGATGTTCCCCGGCGCCGCTGTCTGCCCGGGAACACTGATGCCGGCCGCGTAGCGGATTTCCGTGTCCAGCCGCTGGAAGGCGATGTTCGCCTGGGACTGGGCCATGGCGACCGACTCCTGCAGGGTCACCGACCGGTACATCACCACCACCCCGGTGGTGAACATCGACATCACGATCCCCAGCACGGACATCGACACCATGACCTCGATCAGGCTCACCCCGGCGTCGGTTCCCGCGTCGCGGCGGTCGGTCAGCCGCCCCGCCCGCGCGCTCACTTGGACACCTGCCACTCGAAGGTGGCGGTCGCCGTTTGGCCGCCGGTGTCGGTCACCGTGAGCGTCACGGTGTACGTACCCTCGTCATTGCCCTTTGGCCGGCCGGTGATCAGGCAGGAGTTGTTGATCGTCAGGTCGCCGGGCAGCCCATTGGCCCGGCAGGTGGCCAGCGTCCCACTGCCGCCGGTGGTGGCGACCTGCAGCAGCACGTCGTCGCCCGGCTTGCTGACCTGCGTGGCCGGCGGGACGATCGCCAACCGGACGGTGATCGTCCAGCCGAAGCTGGTCGTCGCCGCTTGCCCCATGCTGTCGCGCGCGGTGACCGTCACCGACGAGGAGCCGGCCGCGGTCGGCCGGCCCGTGATCAGGCAGGAGTTGCTGATCGTCAGACCGGCGGGCAGGCCGGTGGCGGTGCAGGTGGACAGGGTGCCGCTGCCGCCGGTGGTGCGCACCTGGAGGGTGACGTCGTCGCCGCGGTAGCCGGCCTGCGCGGGCACCGGCGTCAGCTGCAGCGTCGGGGTGACCGTCCAGGTGAACGACCGGGACGCCGCCTGCGACCGGCTGTCGGTGGCGGTGACCGTCACCGTATGGACCACCCGGGCGGCGAGCCGCTGCGGCGTGCCGCTGATGGTGCCGCCGGCGCTGATCGACAAACCCGGTGGCAGGTTGGTGGCCTGCCAGGTGAACGGGGCGGTGCCGCCGCTCGTCGTCGGGGTGAGGGAGACCGCCGTGCCGGAGATGCTGTTCTGGTTGGCGATCACGGCGAGCGCCGCCCTGGGCCGGATCGTCCAGGTGCTGCCCGCCGGTGTCGTGGACGAGCGGTTGTCGTCATCGCGGATGGTGCCCGTCCAGGCGTTGTAGGTGCCGGCCGTCGTCGGGGTGCCGCTGATCAGGCCGCCGACGTCCATGGTCAGCCCGGGCGGCAGCCCGGTCGAGGTGATCCAGGACAGCGGTGGGCTCCCGTCGATGGCGGTGAGCTGGAGTTCCAGCGGTATGCCGACCTGACCGTCGGGTTGGGGTCCGGGGTTCTGCGCGGCCGGCGGAGCCGGCATGACGTTGGGGTTGAAGACCGGCTCGTTGGGCGAGCTGCTGACCAGGGTGACCGTCACGTACGAGCAGCTCCGCCCCGGGCACTGTCTGGCGGACCAGGTGACCGCCACGACGACCCGGTAGAAGGGCAGATAGCCGGGCAGTCGGCCGGTGCCGCAGGTCTGCCCGTCGACCGGCTGCCAGCAGGCACCGAGGTAGACGTGCCGGTCAAAGGCGATGCCGTTGCGGTCGATCCGCTCGGCGGTGGTCGGCAACTCGGCCGGGGAGGGCGCTCCGACGGTCAGGGCCGGCGCGGTGCTGTCGAAAACCTTCTCCATGGTTGCCAGGTAGCGCTCGACCCGCTCGGTGGCCGGGGCGGACCACTGCCGGTCCGTGCTCGCCTGATCCCGCCCGTTGGCCAGTTCCGAACCGCGCAGGGCGCGGGCCCGCTCGATGGTCTCCGCCGCGACCTGGATGCTGGCCTGTGAGTCGCCCTGCTGCTTGCTGATGGCGTTGGCGCTGACGAAGAACGACGTCAGGGCTGACATGACGACGCCGATCACCACGATCGACACCAGCACCTCGATGAGGCTGAAGCCGGCCTCGTCGTCGGTGCCGGACCCGGCCCGCGACGACGCCGGCGCCGGGCCGGCCGCTGTTCGCCGCGCCGCCCCACCGGCCACCTCAGCCCTCGCCGAAGTTGATCAGCGGCGACGGGTCGCGGACGTACGCCGGGGCGTTCCACTTCTGCGCGGTGGAATCGCCGCACGGCTCGAGCACCATCTTGCTCAAGCCGTCATAATTGATGTCCGCCGGTCTGGTACCGGCCGTCAGGCACACGTTCCGGCCGGCGACGACGGTCTCGATGCGGTAGCTCTCGGTGTACCTCTTGGCTTTGCGGACGACCTTCCACTGCATGCTCTGCGGTAGGGCGCCGGTGGTGGGGCACGCGTTGACGGTGGCGTATGGACTGCTGACGGTCACCGCGGCGGTGGAGAGGCAGTAGTTTCCGGTCCTGCCGTTCTTCTCGTATTCGCCCGGCGCGATGTTGGTGTAGATCCGTCCCGAGCCGCTGGTCACCTCGCCGGACGTGGTCAGCGGGGGAACGATGAACCGCTGGTTCCAGGTGACCTTCTCCGGCTTGGGCGCCTGTTTGCACGGATAGACCGTCAGGTATTCACTCGCGACGTTGAACCCGGGGACGTCCAGACACCGGCCGAACTGGGCGAAGTTCACCAGCTGGTTGGGGGAGTTCTCCGCGGCGCCGGCACCGACAGACGGTTCGGCCATGAACATCATGACGTTGTTGTCGGTGGGCACGTAGCAGCCGATGTTGTTCCCGGCGGCGTCCTCAGCGTGGCGCTTGAGGATGATGCGGCTGTTGGCCGTGTTGACGGTCTCCACGTTGAAGCACAGATCGTTGAAGTCGTTGGTCGCGTTGGTGCCGACGAAGTTGCGGTGGTCGGTGAAGCTCCACTGCTGCTGGCGGCTGCTGGTCGTGGTGCACGGCTTGAAGTAGACCGGGGACAGGTGCACCGGGGCGGCGCCGGCGTCGAGGCACATCCCGAGTGGGTTGGTCGCGGATTTCGACGGCACGTAGACCAGGCTCAGGTTCGAGTGGTAGGCGAACTTCTGCTCCAGGTCCTTGCCGGTGGTGTCGCAGGGTTGCACCCGCAGCACGGTGTTGTTCGTCGCGGTCGGCATGATCGGGCCGGCGTCCAGGCACAGGTCGTTCGAAGCGCCCACCTTCCGGACCCGGATCAGTCCGCCGGGGATGTTCTCGTTGGTGGTGCGCAGGATGTAGGTCGCGGTGATGGTCCGGTCGGCTCCGTTGGGCCGCCCGTCGTTACCGGTCGAGGTCAGCACCGCGTAGCCGGGCACCTTCGTCGTGCCGCTGCCGGGGTAGCAGTCCAGGACCGGGTTGTCGGTCGCGACGACGACCGGGTCGAACTCGTGGTAGCGGATCTCCACCCGGTACCCGGGGCGGGGTTCGGGTTGGCTTCCCGCCGGGGGTTCGCCGGCCGGCGCGGGCCCGATGACGTCGCCGGTGACCTGGTTGCAGGGCAGCAGGCCCAGCCGGCCGTCGCCCTTGTTGTCGGTGGCCGCGCGGATGTGGGCGGCGACCACGTCCAGGCCGCCCTGGGCGGCGTTGAGGGCGTCGGCCCGGCCGACGTCGCTGCGGGTGGCGTTCACCTGGGTCACCACCGACGAGGACAGCGCGGTGCTGAGCCCGAGGCCGGAGACCACGATCAGCATCGCGATCGGCAGCGAGCCGCTGTCGTCGCTCCACCGGCCGCGGACCCCGCCGGAGCGGCGCAGCAGCGTTCTGGCAGGCCGGGACGCCACCGTATCGAACTCCCTCGTTCGGTCGATCAGTTGGCGGGGGCCGGGGCCGGCGCGGGTGCCGCCGGGGGGCCACCGGGGCCGGTGAAGAACGCCGACAGGTTGAGCAGCAGGGTGGTCCGCCGGCTCTGGGCCTCCTCGGTCAGCGCGGCCGTGTTGATCAGGACTGCCCGCGGGCCGACGTCCTGCAGCTCGACGACGAACTTCTCCACGTTGGCCGCTGTACCGGTGACGGTCAGGCTGATCGGCAGGGCGGTGACCGTGCCCTTGGCCGCGACCGGAGCACCCACCGACACGCCACTGACCGTCACGTCGGTGCGGCTGCCGTTGCGCTGCAGCTGGCGCAGCAGCTCGGGCACGGCCGTCGACGCCGGCAGGGCCAGTTGCTGGGCGTCCAGCTCGGCCTGGTACTCCGGCAGCCGGCCGCTCTGCTCCTGCAGTTCGGTGAGCCGGTGCCGGAGCTTGATCAGGCTGATCTCCGTGGCCTCGGTCTGTACCCGCAGCTCGGCGGCGGTGGCCCGTTCCGGGCTGATCATCACGAGCCAGCCGAGGGCGAGCAGGACGGCGGCGGCGAGCGCGCCGCCGGCCATCCACAGCCGGTCGGCATGTCGGCGACCTATCATTTGCCTGCCTGACCCTTCGGCTCGTTGAAGCGGCCGCCGAGGGCGGCGGCGGTGATGTCGACCCGCATGCTGAACTGCACCCCGTTGTCCTCGTCTGTCGCGCTGGCCAGCAGCGGATTGGCCAGGCCCGGCACGGCGGCGAGGGCCTCCAGGTAGTCGGCCACCGCCCCCTTGTCGGGCGCGCTGCCGCTGATCTCCACGCTGCCGATCGCGGCCGGTTGACCGGCGACGGGTGCCGCTGCCGGTGCGGGCGCGCCCCCACCGCCGGCGACCAGCGTGGCCGAGGCCGACGAGACCCGGACCCGGGCCGGAGCCTCGGTCCGCAGCGCCGCCAGCAGCTTCGACCAACGCACGTCGGTGCCGAACAGGCTGGTCAGGTCGGCGGTGATGGCGTTGGACTGCGCCTGCAGGCGGGTCACGTCGCCGTACTTCTGCTGCTCACGCTGGATGTTCGCGGACTCGGTGGTGGCCTCGGCCAGCTCGTCGCGGGCCACCGACGTCTGGTAGGCGGCGAAGCCGTACCACGCGCAGAGCAGGACGGCGAACGCGGCCAGCGCGGAGAGCACGGCGCGTTGGGCGCGTTGGGCCCGCCGGGCGTCGATGATCTCCGGCGGCATCAGGTCGGCCACGATCGGCAGCACCCGCATGGCGTGGGCGTCGGCGGACTTGGGCTCGAACGTGCTCAGGACAATGGACATCAGGCTGCTGCTCCCAAGGTGAGTCCGATGGAGACGGCGGCCGACGAGCGGAACCGGCTGAGCTCGTCGCGCTTCCCGCGGCGGACGTCACGCAGCCGCATGACCGGGTCGGCGATGACGGCGGTTACGTCGAGTTGCTCGGCGATGACGTCGGGCAGGCCGGGTAGCAGGGAACCGCCGCCGGACAGCGCCACCCGGGTCACCCGGGACTGCCGCTCGCCGGAGGCGAGGTACGTGAACGAGCTGCGCAGCTCGTTGATCAGCGGTCGGACGGCGTCGTCGATCGCCTCGGCGGTGTCCGGGTCGCGGTCGGGGAGCAGTCCCACCCGACACTTGAGGGCCTCGGCCTCGGCGGCGCTGATCCGCAGCCGGGTGGCGATCTTCTCGGTGATCTCGGTGCCGCCGCGCGGCACCGTGCGCACGATCAGCGGGTTGCCGTCGGTGTGCACGACCACGCTTGTCGACTGGGCGCCGATGTCGACGAGCGCCTCGACCTGCGAGTCGAGCTGCGAGGCGGCCCGTAGCAGCGCGAAGGACGCCAGGTCGACCCGGGTGACGTGCAGACCGGCCCGCTGCACCGCCTGTACGGCGGTCATCACCGGGTCCTTGGGGGCGGCGATCAGCAGCCCCCGGACCGTCGTGTTGGTGCCCGGATCCTCCAGCGGGTAGAAGTCGAGCAGCGACTTCTCCACCGGCAGCGGCAGCACGTCGCGCACCTGGAACGGCAGCGACGCGCGTAGCTCGCGCGGCGGCAGGTTGGACACCGACATCTCCCGGACGACGATCTGGGGGTTGGTCACGCCCAGGACCACCTGGCGGCTGCGGAAGGTGTTGGCCGCCCAGAGCTGCTTCAGGACGGAGGTCACCGCCTTGTCGTCGGTGATCACCCCGGCCTGCACCGCCCCGGCGGGCAGCGGGGCCTGGCCGAACGCGGTCAGTGACTGGCCGTCCTTGCCGCGGCGGGTTTCCACCGCCCGGATGGACATCGCCCCGATGTCCAGTCCGATAAGCGTTGAAGCAGCCATCGGGTGTCTCCGTTCCTGTGTTCGTCAGTGGTGCGTGGTGTTCGTCGGCGGTGCGTGGCGGTCGTCGGCGGTGCGTCGCGTTCGTCGGCGGTTCAAGCGGTGGGCAGGAGCAGCGCGAGGTACCAGGTCACCAGCGGACCCGCGGCGAACAGGGCGACGCCCGCGCCGGCCAGCATCGAGGGTCCGAACGGGATGGCGCTGCGGCGACCGGCCCGGCGCAGCAGCAGCAGCCCCACGCCGACCAGCCCGCCGAGCAGGAAGGCGAGGAAGGTGCCCACCCAGACCGCGTTCCAGCCGACCCAACCCAGGTAGAGCCCGAGGAGGCCGGCGAGCTTGACGTCGCCGTAGCCCATCCCGCCGGGGACCAGCAGGGCCAGGGCCAGGTATCCGGCGAAGAGCACCACCATGGCGACCAACGCCCGCAGCACCGGGCCGCGATCCGCCCCGGTGACCGCGGCGACGCCCAGCAGCAGCGCGGCGACCAGGTACGACGGGAGGACGATGACGTTCGGCAGGCGCTTGACGTCCAGGTCGATCAGGGCCAGCGCGACGGCGACGGCGGCCAGGTACAGGTAGGCCGGCAGCACCGGGGTCAGTCCGAACCGGAGGGTCACGGCGATGAACAGCGCGGCGGTGAGCAGCTCGACCAGCGGGTAGCGGGCGCTGATGGCTTCCCGGCAGTGCGCGCACCGGCCGCGCAGGGCCAGCCAGCTCAGCACCGGCACGTTCTGCCAGACCCGGACGGGGGCCTGGCACTTCGGGCAGTGCGAGCCGGGGCGCAGCAACGACTCACCCCGGGGGACCCGGTGGATCACCACGTTGAGGAACGAGCCCACCGCGAGGCCGAGCACACCGACCAACGCGTACGCGGGCGTCATCGCCGCCATCTGTGGACCGCTTCCTTTCCGTTCGGCTCGACGTG
>DASVVF010000157.1:0-1920 GCA_036386695.1 Catenuloplanes sp.
ACGGCCGCGCAGGCGTACACCGTGTCGGCCAAGATGCAGTGGTGGTACGCCGCCCGGTTCGGCATGTTCATCCACTTCGGGTCGTACTCGTATCTCGGCCGCGGCGAGTGGGTGATGAACAACGAGAACTGGTCGAAGGCCAACTACCACGCGCAGGTCACGGCGAACTTCAACCCGGCCAGCTTCAACGCCGCGACGGTCGTCGGGCTGGCCCGGGCCGCCGGGATGCGGTACCTGGTGATCACCGCCAAACACCACGAGGGTTTCAGCATGTGGGACACCGCCGTGGCCGGTTTCCGGGGCAGCGACGGCCGCGGCTACGACCTGCCCGGCTACACCGCCTACCGGGGCGACCTGCTGGGCGCCCTGAAGGCCGAGTGTGACCGGCAGGGCATCCGGTTCTGCCTGTACTACTCCATTCTGGACTGGAGCCACCCGTCCCAGACGCGGCGTTCCGACGCCCTCACCACCATGTCGTCGATGACCGCGCGGGCCAACTACATCGCCGACATGAAGGCGCAGCTCCGGGAGCTGCTGGACCGTTACGACCCGGCCGTGCTCTGGTTCGACGGCGACTGGGGTCCGGACCCGGCTACCCCCACCCTCACCGACTGGTGGACCGCCGCGGACGGCCGGGACCTGTACAACTACCTGGTCGGCCTCAAGCCCACCCTGGTGATCAATGAGCGGGTCAAGCGCGGCACCGGCCTGGGGGACTACCTGTGCCCGGAGGAGTCCGTGCCGGCGACGCCGCCGGCCCGGCCCTGGGAGACCTGCCGGACGATGAACGGCGCCTGGGGCTACAACGCCGGCCTGGAGGGCAGCTACAAATCCGTCCGGACCCTGCTGCAGGAACTGGTGCGGGTGGTCTCCCGCGACGGCAACTACCTGCTCAACGTCGGCCCGCGCGGCGACGGCGTGGTGACCGCCCCGGCCGTGGCCGTGCTCAACGGCATGGGCGCCTGGCTGCGGACCCACGGGGACAGCATCTACGGTGCCACCGGCAGCCCGTTCAGCGCCGAGCCGACCTGGGGCTACTTCACCAAGAAGTCCGGCCGGCTCTACGCCCACGTCCTGAGCTGGCCCACCGGTGGCCGGCTGCAGATCCCCGCCCTGCAGAACACCATCAACCGGATCCACCTGTTGAACAATCCGGGGACCGCGCTGAGCTACACGGTCAGCGGTGGCACCATCACGGTCACCGTGCCGGCCACGGCACCCAACCCCGACGTTTCCGTGGTGGTGCTGGAGGTCGTCGGGGTGCCGACGCCGGGCGCAGGCGGCGGCGGCCTCGTCTCCGGCGGCGTCTACAAGCTCGTCGGTGCCGGCGGCGGGGTGCTCGACAACGCCAACTCCGGCACCGACGGGACCTCGGTCGTGCAGTGGACCGACAACGGCGGCACCCCGCAGCGGTGGACCCTCACCGCGGTCGGCGGCTACTACAAGCTGGTCTGCGCGCGCAGCGGCAAGGCCCTGGACAACGGCAGCACGGCCACCGACGGGGCGCCGGCGATGCAGTGGACCGACAACGGCGGCGCCGCCCAGCAGTGGAGTCTCACCGCCACCGGCGGCGGCACGTACAAACTGGTCAGCCGGCACAGCGGCAAGGCGCTGGACACCGGCGGTGCCACCACCAACGGTGCCGCCGTCGTGCAACGCACCGACAGCGGCGCGACGACCCAGCGCTGGCAGTTCGTCCGGCTCAGCTGACCGGCGGCGGCCCGGAGCACCGTCGGCTCCGGACCCGCCGGCCGGGTCACCGCCGGCTGCGGGTCCGGAGCTGGTCGAGGGCGACGGCGAGGATCAGCACCGTACCCAGCACGGCCATCTGCCAGAACGACGAGATGTCGATGAGCACCAGCCCGTTGGTGAGGGTGCCCATGATCAACGCACCGACCAGGGTCATCCAGACCCGCCCCT
>DASVVF010000158.1:0-3454 GCA_036386695.1 Catenuloplanes sp.
CCTGGACACCGGGGACCTACTCACCCCCACCCAGGTGCGTCGGATGGCCTGCGACGCGCAGATCCTCCCGGCCGTGTTGGGCGGCCAAGGGCAGGTCCTCGACGTCGGACAAACCCGCCGCCTGTTCACCGGGCCGCTACGGCGGGCCTTGGTGCTGCGCGACCGCGGGTGCGCGTTCCCCGGATGCGACCGCCCACCACGCTGGTGCGACGGACACCACATCGACTCCTGGGTCGACGGCGGCCCGACCAGCCTGAGCAACGCCGTCCTGCTCTGCCGCCACCACCACCGGGTCATCCACCACACCCGGTGGACCGTCCGCCTCGGCCACGACGGACTACCGGAGTTCATCCCACCGCAGTTCATCGACCCGCACCAACGACCACGACGCAACACCTACCACCACCGCACGTAGACCCGGCCACCGACCAACGCCACCACCCACGGAACCGCTGTTGCGGCTGAGCGGCGACTCCGCCGACGGACGCCCGGTGCTGTCCAACCTGCGGCCGCCCCTGCGGTGCTGCCCGACCTCGCCGACACACTGCCGTGCGGGCGGACGACCCCTCACCTCGGACACGGGCAAGCTGTACCGGGCTTGCGGCCAGGCCCATGCGGCCAGGCCCATGCGGCCAGGCCCATGCGGCACCTGCGGGCGCCCTTCGGCACCTGCGGGCCTGTGGTGACGCGACGGCTGGTGGCGGCATCGGTCAGTGATAGACAAGGGCGGCCCAGCCCCGGCTGTCTGCCGGGCTGGACCGCCATGTCAGTGGTGCCGTGGGTCAGTCGTCCAACCAGTCGAGTGGCCGACGCTGCTCGGCGATCGGCGGCTGACCGCCAGCCGGGGCGGGCGGCGGGGCTCCGTGCCGCGATGTCGGTTGTTGGCCATGTTCCGCGTAGTAGCCGCCGCGCTCGGGTCCGTCCTGCGGCCCGGCCGGTTGCCTCGGCGCCGTCCGGTCAAAGCCGGCGCGTTGGTCGTACCCGGTGGGCTGGGCGTATCCGGTCGTCTGGTCGTAGCCGCCCGGCTGCTCGTGGCCGGTCGGTTGGTGGTGGCCGGTCGGCTGGTCGTAGCGGGCGGGTTGTTCGTAGCGGGTGGGCTGTTCGTAACCCCCGGGCTGGTCACGCCCGGTGCTCTGGTCGAAGCGCGTCGGCTGCTGATAGGCGGTCGGCGCGGGACCGTTGGGGTAGCCGCCAGGGCCGGCTGGGCCGGCGGCGTCTGGGCCGGGCTGACGGCCGGCGGGCTGCTCATAGCCAGTGGCAGCGGGGGAGCCGTACGGAGCGGGCGCTGATTCGTAGCCCCCGGCTGGGGCGCCGGTGCCGTACCGTCCGCCGCTGCCGCTGCCGCTGCCGCTGCCGTAGCCGCCGGCGGGGGCCTCGTAGCCGCCGCCGGGGGTCCGGCCATTGAGGGGTCCGCTGCCATTCGGTCCCGCTGGTGGGGCGCCGGCGTGCGGGGCGCCGGCGTGCTGACCGTAACCCTCGGAGGTTGCCCTCGGGCCGTAGCCCGGGGCGTCGGGCTGGTAGCCCTGGGGCGGGTAGCCGCCTGCGGGTGGTTCGTAACGGCCGGTGGGCTCGTCGTACCGCTCCCCGTACCCGCCGCCAGGGACGGACGGGTAGCCGGTGGGCTCGCTCGGGGGCGGGTAACCCGGCCGGTACTGGTCGGCACGGGCGGCCCCGCCGTACGCGTCGGCCGGGCTGCCGGTCGGGCTGTAGCCGCCGGGTGCATCGGGCGGGCCGTAGCCGCCGGGTGCGCCGGCTGGGCCGTAACTGCCGGGTGCGCCGGTTGACCCGTAACTGCCGGGTGTGCCGGTCGGGCTGTAGCCGCCGGGTGTATCTGCTGGGCCGTAGCCGCCGGGTGCGCCGGCTGGGCCGTAGCCGCCACCGGCTGCCGGTGGGCCGGCGGGGTCGGCCGGCCGGTACGCCCCGTTGATCTGGGCGGCACCGGCTGCGCCAGCGGCGCCGGCCATCATCCCGGTCGCCCGGGTCGGATCCGGATTGCGTTGTCCGCCGCTGACGCCGGCGGGCCCGGCGTAGCCGGCGTTGTCCCAGCCGCCGGCCTGCCCGCCGGGTCCGACGCCGTCATAGGTCGGCGTCCGGCCGGGGAGCGGGGCTCCGTACGGGTCGGGGAACTCGTCGGCCGGGTCGACCGGAACGGCGCGTTGCAGCATGGTCGGGGCGTCGGCGAGCGACGGTGGCACGGCGCCCCGGGAGATCATCGTGGCGTCGGCACCGCCGGGAGCCCCGGCTATCCGGGTGGCGTCCGGAGCACCGTGGTAGGCGCCCGCAGCCGCTGCCGGTACTGCAGCTCCGGCGGCGGCGGTAGCGACGGCGGGGGCGGGCTCGTCGTCTTCGGCGTCATTGTCCTTGCGGCGCATCAGCACCAGGATCATGGCGCCGACCCCGGCCGCGACCAGCAGCCCGCCGAGCAGGATGTAGAGCATGGACCCGTTTCCGTCGTCGGCGGAGCCGGCGGTCGGGGTCTTGGCGGGCGGTGCGGCGACCAGGTTCTCCGGGGTGGCCGCCTCCACCGGAGCGGCTTCCGGCGTCACCGACGGGGTGACGCTGGGCGACGGCGAGGCGGTCGACTTCACCGCGAAGTTGGCCTTGACCGACTCGCCGGCTTTACCGTTGGCGGTCTGGTACTTCGGCTCGAAGCCGTCCTTCTTCGCCAGCATGTCGATGTTGCCCGGCGTGATCGGGCTCTCGGCGGAGGACGCGAAGCGGTAGGTGCCGCTGCTGTTGGTCGTGGTGTCGTACTTGTGGTTCGCGGAGTCCATGATCGCCACGCTGGCCCCGGTGACCGGCCGGCCGGTCACGGCGTCGCGGACCTTGCCGGTGATTTCCTTGACCATGGGCGCCTGGTCGGGCCCGCGAACGGTGATCGTGCGATCGGTCCGGCCGGTGTCCGAGCCGACGGTGGCCTCGATCTGGACCTGTCCGGACTTGTTCTTCCCCGGCTCGACGTTGCCCGCCACCAGTTCGATAGTGAAGGTCTTGCTCTCGCCTGCCCGGAAGGTCTCGTCGAAATTGCACCGGGCCTTGCACTGCAGCTCGCCGAAGCTGGAGTTGACCTGGATCGACACCGTCGCGTCTGGATCGCCGGAGGCTCCGGGGGCGGTCACCTTGATCGTCAGCTGGGCCTGGTCGCCGGACTTGAGCGAGCCGTTGGATAGGCTGACGATCTGCACGGTCGGTTTGGCCGCCATGGCCGGAGCCGGCAGCATGGCGATCAGGCCCGCGACCACCGCCATCACCACACCGGCGCCCAGCATCCGGGTTCGTGAGTGCGTTGTCACATCCGCCGCCTTCCGGTCACACGTTTGTCGGCCACTCTGATGGCCGGCCTCTCCCGTGACGAGTACACCGTCGTGCACTATGCCTTGTCCGGCGCCGTCTGCGCGACCCAGGGGCAGCATGAATTGGAGGAACGTCGGGTCGTATCGTCCCGACGTGTCCC
>DASVVF010000159.1:0-5146 GCA_036386695.1 Catenuloplanes sp.
TCGGCGTGGCTGTGCGCAATGGTGATCACGACGGGGCTCCGTCCTGGCCGGTGTCGAGGAGTGGCCCGATGCGCTTCTTCAGGTCGGTGACGCGGTCCAACTCGTCGCGGAACCGTTGAGCGATGGTCCGGTATCCGGCGGGGGTCGGCTCGGCGTTGAGGTGGTCGGCGTCCGACGCGGCCGGGGGCGATTCGGGGCGTGCGGCTCCGGCGTCGGCCTCAGCGATGGCGTCGCGCCAACGTTGCTCGGTGATGTCGAGGCAGTGCCGCAGGAACGCCCATTGCTCGCTGGTGAGCGCGAGCAGCAGCTCGCCATGGCCGGCGAGGGAGAGGCGGTACGTGTCGCCGATGTGGTACCGGTCGGACGTGGAGGCGTACACGGTGAAGCGGGTCTCGGTGCTGGCCACGCGGAAGGTGAACGCGAAGGCCGGGATGCGGTCGGCGTAGTAGGTGGCGGCGCAGGTCGCGGTGACCGGGGTGTCGGGGTGTGGTGGGTAGAGCAGCATGTCCGTTGCTCCTTACGTCGAGGGGCGGTCGGCCGCGGCTGGCGCCTCGGTAGTCCACGGTTGGAGGAAGGCGTTCAGCGGTGGGGCGAGCGCTTCGGTGACGACGTGCAGGGGCACGGTGGCGTGGCCGAGAGCGCGTTGCCGGTCGCAGACGTGCAGCACGGCGGCGAGTGATTCAGTGAGTGCGGCGGTCACGCTGGTCGACGGGTAGTCCGTGAGCACGGCAGCGAGCATCGCCTCGACCTTCGTGGGCGGCACGATGCGGTGCCGCGCCTCGATCGGCAGCTTCACCACGACCGCGCCGTGATCGCGGGTGGCGAGGGCCACCTGACCGGCATTGAGGTCACCACGGAGCTGGATCACGTAGATCCGGCTGAACCGGGTCAGCGCCGGGGTGACGGTGCGGGTCGGGTAGCCGAGGTCACGGGCTGTGCGTAGCATCGCGGCGCGGCCCTGCGTCCCGGTGATCACGGAGGCGGGAAGGTGCGCGCCGGTCAGGTCGAGGCGTTTGTAGACGGTGGGGCCGACCGGTTGCGGGGCGACGGTGGGCATTCGAGGTCTCCTTGTCGTTATCGCAGGGTGCGCAGCGGCAGGTTCGAGTCGGTGAGGGTCCAGAAGTTCCAGCCGCTTCCGGCGGGTGAGGCGCCCGGGTCGCCGGCGGTGATGACCGCCGAGCGCGCCGCGCTCGGCGTGCGGTACCGGTGGCCGGTCAGCGGACCGCTGGTGATGACGACGAGTCCGTTGGCCGGTGTGAAGGTGGCATCGGTGCGGGTGCCGAGGTACACGGCGTGGACCGCCGTGGGCATCGCGGGGTTGGCGTGTCCGGCGGTGAAGGCGCGGATGAGGCGATCCACGACCTCGCCGGGGGTGAGGCCGGCGTCCTTGGCGAGGCCGGTCAAGATCTCGAACGCGGCGTCGCTGATCTCGATTGTGGGCATGACGGTGGAGCCCTTTCGGGAGTGCGGATTGGAAGGTGTTGTCCTGGCCGCTCGGAGGGCCAGGTGGTTACTGGGGCCGGCTGATCCGGCGGATGACGTAGGCGAGGAACGCGTCGCGTTCGTGGCCGAACTTCAACTTCGCGGCGATGTCGGCGAGAGGCGCCACGGCGTCTTCGAGGGCCTTGCGGCGGGCGTCGTTGCGGTCGCGGGCCTGCGCGGCCAGCATTGCGGCGGCGGCGATGTCGAGGGCTTCCATCTCCCGGCGGGTGCCCTCGTCGGCCTGCTGGCCGGTGTAGCGGGCCTCGCCGGACACCACGACATGCTTGGCCTCGCGGGTCACGGTGACGGTGTACCGGCCACCGACGGTGCCTCCGGGCAGCTTCGCGTAGTACCGCTGAACGCCGTCCGCGTCCTGCCAGAGGTAATACCGCTTGCCGTTGGCTTCGCGACGCCCGGCGTAGGTCCACACCTCGTCGGTCGGTTCCCTGTTCGTCTGGTCGGCGGTCACGGGCGCGCCTCGCCGTCGGCGCGGCGGTTCAGCTCGTCGCGGGCGGCCTCCCAGGTCACGCCGTAGTGCCCGTTCTGGCCTTCCCACCGGGCGGTGCGCTCGTCGTAGGAGACGGTGTGCACGTTGTACCGGTCCCGCTCGGCGGTGACCGCCACACCGCGCACCGGCTGCATGCCGTCGGCCGCGCCGTAGCGGATGAACGCCACGACCGGGCACGTGCCGACCCGGTGCGGCACCGGCGCGCGCAGCCGGTGCAGCGACACGACCAGCGCCTCGATGGTGCTCGGCCCGCACACGGTGGCCACGTCACGCAACGCGCGTCCGGTGACCTCGTCCACCGGGGCGCCGGTCGCCTCGGCCAGTTTGCGGGTGTGCTCGTCAACAACCTTGCGGCGCATCTCATCGAACGCCGGCTCAATCCACATCGGTGTGCCTCTCGTGGTGTGTCGGGAAGGGGAAGGTGGCTCAGTGAAGGCGAAGGGCTCACCCGCGTGGGACCACGCCCCGGGGAGTTTGATGCGGCATCGGGGCGCCGGGGGAACGCCGAAGCGCAGGGCTTCCGGCACGCTCGGACTTTTTCGGGGTGCTGCGGAGGTAGAACCGGGCGGCTCGGGCCATGAGCCCGTACTGACCGCTGGCGCGAAGGATCACCCGACCGGTCGGCAGGTGACGGGCGGTGATCTGCGTGTGCAGCGTGTTCCACGCTGCGGCGCAGACCGGGGCGGGCTCCGCGACCAGAGCACACGACTCGATCCCGCTGATGACGACGCAGGTGTAGGTCTCGCGGGTCAGCGTCCACCCGTCCTCGGTTGGGGTGAGGATTAGCCCGTCGGGGTGGTTGTCGCGGAACAGGTGCCGGATGCCGTCGCAGCCGTGAAAAAGGACCACGTCGCCGGGCGCGTCGAGCACGGAGTTGCGAGGGTCGGCGAAGAATTCGGCATGCGCGCACAGCGGCAGGTCGCGCGGGTCGCGGCGGGTCGCAACGACGTTCATCGGCGGGGCTCCGTCCTGGTGGGGGCTGGTCGGTGGTGGAGGTACTGGGGGGCCGCCCGCCGCGCAGGGGCGGCCCGCCCGATGGCCGGGTGTCAGACGGTCAGCAGGTCGAACGCGCGAGTCTTCAACTCCGCGAGGGGACCCGCGACCGCGCGCCCCGCGCGGGTCAGCTCGTTGCCGGGGGCGTAGTGGTCGATGTACTCGGTGATGGCCTGGTATCCGGCCCACCGGGTGCCCTTGATCGCCTTCTGGGTGTCGGCGTCGCGGATGAGGTACCGCAGCGTCGCGCCCCGCTGGCGGGCCTTCGTCTTCGCCGTGTCGGTCGCGTCGTCGGCGAGTGGCCACAGCTCGGCGGTGACCTTCTCGAACTCACCCATCGTCAACGTCTCGTTGATCATGCGTTCGGCGGCGGCCTGGAACTCGTCCAGGTACCGCCACATGAGGCCCATCGCCTCGCGCGCCTGGGAGACCTGCGCCCGGATGTTGGAGGTGTGCCGGAAGACGTAGAACCCCTTCGTCCGCGCGAAGGCGGCCCGTTGGGTGTTGGCGCACACAATCCGCACCGGGGTCGCGTCGACTCGGAGCGCCTGCGTACCGTCGTGCGCGGTGGTCGCGGCGAGGTAGAGGTCGATGTCGTCCACCCCGGCAACCGTCATGGTCTTCGGCAGCTTCATCGTCACGAAGATCGACTTGCCTTTGCGCATCGACCCGGCGGTCTCGAAGTGCGCGCCGCCGGCCTCGTCCACGAGCAGGTCAAGGATTTCGGCGGCTTCCTCGTTCTGCACGACGGTGTACTCCTCGCCGACCACCCCGAGGTACTCGATGCGCCCGTCGACGATGTTGGTCCGCACGGTCATCCACCGGTCCGGGCACTCGATGATGCTCACGCCCGCCTCGGTGGTTTCGACGCCCTGAAGGGGCAGCTTGCGGACCTTCCACCCGCCGAGGAACGCCTTGGTCATGATCTCGTCGGCGGTCATCGTGTCCTCGGTGATCGTGCCGAGCTGGTGCCACGCGGACAGCCGCGCGGAGGCGAAGGCGGTCTGGCCGTTGGCGAGGGTTTCGAGTTCGTGTGCCATGACGGTTTCCTTTCCTGGCAAAGGTTTCGGGCGGTGACCGGGGGCGGGTCAGCCGCGCCGGTCACCCCTAATAGTGGCGACTTACGGTCGGACATCAAGCCGCTGGAACGGGGACCTTCAAGGTTTCTGGCGCCAATTTCCGGGCGCCGGATGCCGACGGTTATCGGACTACCGGGGTCGGCTGGATGCGCCCGTCCGGGCCGTACACATAGGTTTCCGTGGTCCGGAACGGGGCCGGTAGGTACACGGTGAACCCCTGATCGGGCAGGAACACCGTGTTGTACGTGCGGGTGATGCCGAGCACCCAGCTCGACCGTTTCTCGCCGGTCGAGTTGGGCGGGATCATGCCGGCGCCGGGTCGGTCGGTGCGGGCGCGGCGGTGCCGCTCGATCGCGATGAACGGGCAGAGCCGCACCGCCGCGCGCATGCAGTCGGGGCACCCGGGTGGGTCGGTGTACTGGCGTAGTTCAGCGGCGCGCGGCGCGCCGAGAAACGCCACCCAGTACGGCATCACGGCCTCGCACAGCGAGCACCGGCGGTCGCTGGCCAGACGCGTCGAGGCGGTCATATTGATGGTGGTGAAGTCCACCACCGGCGCGCCAGCGTCCGGGGCGGGGTGCAGGTTGACCGGTGGAATCGGTAGGCCGCGCCGGGCATCGTGGGGCCGCGCGGCCAGCGACGCCGGTAGCGGCGGCGGTCCGTCCGGTGCGGGCGGTGCCGGTGGCGGGTCGGGTGTGGGCATGGCGCACATGACCTCCTGTCACAGTCGGTGTGAGCACCGGGCATCGGTGCACCGCACGGGCGGGGGCGCCGTGAGCACCCGCCCGCACGGTGCGCCGACGCCCCCTCAGCGCGTGACCGGACGCCACGGGGACCAACCCGACCCCCGGCCGAAGGTCCGTTCCATCGGCGCGCCGCACCCCTCACACGGCCACATCTGCCGGTCGGTGCGCCACATGCGCTGTGGCATCGCGTTGAAGTCACGGCACACGAGGTGCGGACCGTTCGGGCACAGGAACCGATTCGGGGCGGTGTGCGGGGCACGGGCGTTCGGGGCCGGGGTGTGGTTGCCGGTGGCGGACATGATGAACCTCCTCGGTGCGGGTGCGGGTGCGGGTGCGGG
>DASVVF010000160.1:0-1618 GCA_036386695.1 Catenuloplanes sp.
ACTCCGGCAGGTGACTGCCGGTCTGCCCGAGGAACGTCATGAACACGTAGGCGAACGATCCGGCGGTGATGGTGCCGGTCAGTTGGTCGATGTTGACGTTCCTGGTGAACCCGCCGCGCTGGGTGTTGGACTTGACGTACAGGCCGTACCGGGTCTCGCCGACCATGCGGTTCTTGTACGCGTACACGTTCTCGATGCCACCGGTCTGCTCGCTGCCGCAGGTGACCGCGCCCCAGGTGCCGTCCATGGTGTTGTTGTAGATGACGATGTTGCGGCTCGGGACGTTGACCCGCCGCCCGTCGGCGTCGCGGCCGGACTTGATCGCGATGTTGTCGTCGTTCGCGCCCAGATAGCAGTTCCGGATGACGACGTGGTCGCAGCACTCCGGGTCCACACCGTCGGTGTTGAGGTGGGCGCGGTTGCCGTCGGTGGTGATGCCGTCGACGGTGACGTTCGTGGACAGTGTCGGGTGCACCTGCCAGAACATCGGCGTGCGGATGGTGATGCCCTGGATGAGCACCCCGTCGCAGCGGTACGGCTCGACGACGGCGACCCGGACGGTGTTGCCCGAGCCGGGCACCACCCGCTGGCGCGGGTCGGGGCGGGTGTTCGCCCAGTTCTCCAGGAAGCGCCGTGCGGCACCCCGGTTCCAGGACCCGGTGTTGGCGCAGTCCAGCACTCCGGTGCCGGTCAACGCGATGTTCCGCTCGCCGTAGGCGTAGACCATCGGCGAGTAGTTCATGCACTCGATGCTCTCGAACCGGGTCAGCACGATCGGGTACTTGCTCGCGTCGCCGGAGAACATCAGGGTCGCGCCGTCGAGGCGTACGTTCACGTTGCTCTTGAGGTAGATCGCCCCGGTCACATAGGTGCCGGCGGGCACGACGACCGTCCCGCCGCCGGCGGCGTTGCAGGCGGTGATCGCCCGGGCGAAGGCCGCGGTGTTGTCGGTCCGCCCGTCGTTGCGCGCCCCGTAGGCGGTGACGTTGAAGGTGGCGTCGCGGAACGTGGGCACCCGGGTCCCGGCGACGATCGTGCGGGCCTGCGCCCAGGGCAGTTCCGACACCGGAACGGCGGCGGCCGGCGGGGCGGCGACTGGCGGGGCGGCGGCGACTGGCGGGGCGGTGGCGGCCGGCGGGGCGGCGGCGGCCGGTTGGCCGGGCGCGGAACCGGCCGCGGCGCCGGCGAGGCCGAGCCCGCCGAACAGGACACTGCGGCGGGAGATGTGGCCGGTCATTCGCGGCGCTCCTTCGACGTCGGACGCCGGCCCCGGGGTGGGTCGGCGGCGGGGCCGACCCACGACCCCCGCTCGCTGACCCGCGACGACGGCACCGGGCCCCGGGCAGCCGTACCGTCGACCGTGCGGGCGCACCCGCCGCGACCGACGAGGCCCGGTCGCGGCGAATGACACGTTTCAATGCATAGATATAACCGGGTGGTGGCCCGAAGGTCAAGGGGCCGCCGCCCGGTCACCGGCCGGCCCGGCGGGCACCCGCGGTCGCGGCGGCACCGCGGTCCCGGCGGCACCGGCGGCACCGGCGCGATCCTGGCGGGTGCCGCCGGGACGGCGGGCAGAGCGGCTGTCGGCCGGTCAGTTCCGGTCGCAGCCGGTGAAGGC
>DASVVF010000161.1:0-2050 GCA_036386695.1 Catenuloplanes sp.
AACCCTGGAAATCCTGGAGTTGCTCACCCGGCAACGGGCCCCGATGACATTCACCGAGATCGCCGAGGCGCTCGGCTATCCGCGCTCCAGCCTGCACAACCTGCTGCGCACGCTGGCCCAGTCCGGCTGGGCCGAACTCGATCCGGAGACCAAGCGCTACACCCTGGGCATCCGGGCCTGGCAGGCCGGCAACGCGTACCTGCGGGCCGTCGACCTGGCCGAGCGGGCCCGCCCGTTCATGGAACGGGTCCGCGACGAGTTCCACGACACCGTCCAGCTGGCGGTCCGCGATGGACGGTACAACGTCTACATCGCCAAGGTGGAGGGCAGCCAACTGCTCGTGCTGGCCTCGGCCATCGGTCGACGCCTGCAGGCCCACGCCACCGGGGTCGGCAAGGTGCTGCTCGCCGACCTGGACCCCGAGGAACGCGCGGCGCTGCTGTACCAGCAGCCCCTGGAACGCTTCACCCCGCACACCATCACCGACCCGGCGGCGCTGGAGACGGAGTTCGCCGCCATCACCAGGACAGGCCACAGCGTCGACAACGAGGAGTACACCCTCGGCGTGCGCTGCGTCGCCGTGCCCGTCCGCGACCACACCGGGCGGGTGGTGGCCGGCATGAGCGTGTCCGTGCCGTCCATCCGGTTCGACGCGGCCCGCACCGAGCAGGCCCGCAGCCTGCTCGACGAGGCGTGCCTGCGGCTCTCCGCCGCGCTGGGCCACGACAACGCGCCCACCACCCCGCAGCACGGCACCGCGCAGCACGGCACCCCGCAGCACGGCACCCCGCAGCAGGGCACACCGCGGCGGGCCACACCGCAGCAGGCCACTCTGGGGCGCGCGGTGGGGCGATCCGCGTCCGGCCGGCCCGCCGATTCGGCCGGCGCTACTGCAGGTTGACGAACAGGCCGCCGTCGACCAGCAGACTGGAGCCGGTCACGTAGCGGGCGGCAGCCGAGGCCAGGAAGACCACCGGCCCGGCCACGTCGTCCGGCTCGCCGAGGCGGCCCAACGGGATCCGGCCGTTGAGGTACGCCAGCTTGTCCGGGTCGGACCAGTCCTCCTTGTTGATGTCGGTGCTGATCGCCCCGGGCAGGACCGAGTTGCAGGTGATCCCGTGCGGCCCCAGGGAGATCGCCATCGACTGCATCAGCGAGTGCATCCCGGCCTTCGTCGGCGTGTAGTGGGCCTGCTGCCCCCCACCGACCAGGGCGCTGATCGAGCTGATGCTCACGATCCGGCCACCGCGCCCCTGGGCGACCATCACCCGGGCGGCGGCCTGTGAGCACAGGAACGCGCCCTTGAGGTTGACCGCGTGCACCCGGTCCCAGAGCTCCTCCGGCATGCTGAGCACGTCGTGGAACGGGCAGATCCCGGCACTGTTGACCAGAATGTCCAGCCCGCCCAGGCGGGCCACGACGTCGTCGACCATGGCGGTGACCGCCGCGCCCCGCGAGACGTCGGCCTCGACCGCGATCGCCCGCCGCCCCAGCGCCTCGATCTCGGCCACCACCGCCTCGGCGTCCTTGGCGTTGTCGTGCCCGAACTCGCTGGTCGGCGGCAGGTGGTAGTTGACCGCGACATCCGCCCCGGCGGCCGCCAGCCCGAGCGCGATGCCCCGCCCGATCCCCCGCGACGCCCCGGTGACCAACGCGGTCCGGTCCCTCAGTACCTCAGTCATGGTGTGCCGTCCTCAGTGCTGGTACGGGCGCTCAAGTCGCGCCGTCGGGCTGATCCGGACCCCGAAACCGGGCCGGTCGGGCACCGTCAGCCGCCCGTTGACCGGCACCGGCTCGTCGGCCAGCAACGGATGCATCATCGGCACCACCTCACTGCCGTCCGGGTGCATCATCAGGAATTCGGCGAACGGGCTGTTCGGCCGGGTCACCACGAAGTGGTACGAATACACACTGGAGCCGTGCGGGACGACCGCCTTGCCGTGCGCGTCCGCCAGGGCCGAGATCTTCATCAACTCGGTGATGCCGCCACACCAGCCCACATCGGGCTGGATGATGTCCGCGCACCCCATCTCCAGCAGCAGCCGGAACC
>DASVVF010000162.1:0-9546 GCA_036386695.1 Catenuloplanes sp.
GCCGGGGGCGCGGCGAGTCCGGCCCCGGCCGCGGAGCTGGCCGGGGCGCCCGCCGCCGCCACCACCGCCGCCGCGGTGGCCACGCCCGTGGCGCCGGCGGAGCCGGGCTGGTCCGACCGGGTCGACGCGGTCACCGTCGTCGGGCTGGTCGCCGGCGTGGCGGTGCTCGCCCTGCTGCTGGCCACCGCGTCCCTGCGGCGGCGGCTGCGCACCGAACCGGGGCCCGGGAAAGCTGGTCGACGCGCCTGAGTTCCCCCGTCCGGGGGAACATTCCCCGCCCGAAGGTGATATTTGCGATGCCGGTCGCGGCCGCAGTGGGTGGTCTGGAGCCGGCCCGGCTGGCTAGGGTGACAAGGCCCCGGGCGGCATACGGTGGAATCGGGGCCGGGAAAGCGCAGTCCCACCCGTCGGACCCACGACATATTTCGATGGGTGATCCGACGTAGTCTTGGTGTAACACGAAACGGGCCGGCCCATCGATGTGCGCACCCGTCCGCCGGCCCCCGAGGAGGTTTGACCGTGGCCGAGCAAGGCGAGGTCACCAGCGAGCTTGACGCCGCCGATCACGGCGGCGTAGCGGCCGCGGTGCCGAAGCAGGTCCGGCAGCTCGATCGAGTCGTGATCAGATTCGCCGGGGACTCCGGCGATGGCATGCAGTTGACCGGGGACCGGTTCACCTCGGAGACCGCGCAGCTGGGAAACGACATTTCGACGCTGCCGAATTTCCCCGCCGAGATCCGCGCGCCCGCCGGCACGCTGCCCGGCGTCTCCAGTTTCCAGGTGCATTTCGCCGACTACGACATCCTCACCCCGGGCGACGCCCCGCACGTGCTGGTGGCGATGAACCCGGCCGCGCTCAAGGCCAACGTCGGTGACCTGCCCCGGGGGGCGGACATCATCGTCAACACCGACGAGTTCACCAAGCGCAGCCTGGCCAAGGTGGGCTACCAGTCGAACCCGCTCGAGGACGGTTCGCTGGCCGAGTTCTCGGTCCACCCGGTCGCGCTGACCTCGATGACGGTGGGCGCGCTGGCCGACAACGACGTCTCCAAGAAGGACGCCGAGCGGGCCAAGAACATGTTCGCCCTGGGCCTGCTGTCGTGGATGTACTCCCGGCCCTCGGAGTCCACGATCCGGTTCCTGGAGCGCAAGTTCGCCACCCGCCCGCACCTGGTCGCGGCGAACATCGCCGCGTTCCGGGCCGGCTGGAACTTCGGCGAGACCACCGAGGACTTCGGGGTCCGCTACGAGGTGGCGCCGGCGAAGATGCGCCCCGGTACGTACCGCAACATCACCGGGAACGCGGCGCTGGCCCTGGGGCTGGTCGCCGCCGGCGTGCGGTCGCGGCTACCGGTGTTCCTCGGGGCGTACCCGATCACCCCGGCCTCCGACATCCTGCACGAGCTGAGCAAGCACAAGGCCTTCGGCGTGACGACCATGCA
The DNA here is from genome assembly GCA_036386695.1 of Catenuloplanes sp. Taxonomy (GTDB): domain Bacteria; phylum Actinomycetota; class Actinomycetes; order Mycobacteriales; family Micromonosporaceae; genus DASVVF01. The sequence continues at coordinate 1,443 of DASVVF010000162.1, forward strand.
GGCCGAGGACGAGATCGCCGCCATCGGGGCGGCGCTGGGCGCGGCGTACGGTGGGGCCCTCGGGGTGACCACCACCTCCGGCCCCGGTGTCGCCCTCAAGGGCGAGACCATCTCGCTGGCCGTGGCGCTGGAGCTGCCGCTCCTGATCATCGACGTGCAGCGGGCCGGGCCGTCCACCGGCATGCCGACCAAGACCGAGCAGGCCGACCTCAACATGGCCCTGTACGGCCGGCACGGCGAGGCCCCGGTCGCGGTGATCGCCCCGAAATCCCCGTCGGACTGTTTCTTCGCCGCCCTGGAGGCGGCCCGGATCGCCCTGACCTACCGCACCCCGGTGATCCTGCTCTCCGACAACTACGTCGCCAACGGCTCGGAGCCGTGGCTGCTGCCCGACGTCGACTCGCTGCCCGACCTGCGGGTCGAGTTCGCCAGTGCGCCCAACGGCGAGGACGGGCGGTTCCTGCCGTACCTGCGGGATCCGGAAACGCTGGCCCGCCCCTGGGCGGTCCCCGGCACGCCCGGGCTGGAACACCGCATCGGCGGCCTGGAGAAGGCCGACAAGACCGGTGACATCTCTTACGACCCGGCGAACCACGATTTCATGGTGCGTACCCGGGCCGCCCGCATCGAGGCCATCCCGGTGCCGGACATCGAGGTCGAGGATCCCGATGGCGACGCCCACGTGCTGGTGCTGGGCTGGGGCTCGACCTACGGCCCGATCGGCGCGGCCTGCCGGGCGCTGCGCCAGCGCGGCCTGCCGATCGCCCAGGCGCACCTGCGGCACCTCGCGCCGCTGCCGGCGAACCTGGGCGACGTGCTCGCCTCCTACGACCGGGTGGTCATCCCGGAGATGAACCTGGGCCAGCTCGCCCACGTCATCCGGGCCCGCTACCTGATCGACGCGATCCCGTACAACCAGGTCCGCGGCCTGCCCTTCACCGCCACGGAACTGGAAAACATGCTGGAAGAGGTCGTGAAGAATGACTGACACCGTGCGGACCAACGGGGCGCCGCCGGCCGGCGCGCGGGTCGCCCTGAAGCTGACCGCCAAGGACTTCAAGTCCGACCAGGAGGTGCGCTGGTGCCCGGGTTGCGGTGACTACGCGATCCTGGCCGCCGTGCAGAGCTTCATGCCGGAGCTGAACATCCCGCGGGAGCGGATCGTGTTCGTCTCCGGGATCGGCTGCTCGTCGCGTTTCCCGTACTACATGAACACGTACGGGATGCACTCGATCCACGGGCGGGCCCCGGCGATCGCCACCGGCCTGTCGGTGTCACGCCCGGACCTGTCGGTGTGGGTGGTCACCGGCGACGGCGACGCCCTGTCGATCGGCGGCAACCACCTGATCCACGCGCTGCGCCGCAACGTCAACCTCAAGATCCTGCTGTTCAACAACCGGATCTACGGGCTGACCAAGGGGCAGTACTCGCCGACCTCCGAGCTCGGCAAGATCACCAAGTCGACACCGACCGGGTCGGCGGACTCGCCGTTCAACCCGCTGTCGCTGGCGCTGGGCGCCGAGGCCACCTTCGTCGCCCGCACCATCGACTCGGACCGCAAGCACCTGCAGTCCGTGCTGCGCGCCGCGGCGGAGCACGAGGGTTCCGCGTTCGTGGAGATCTACCAGAACTGCAACATCTTCAACGACGGGGCCTTCGAGACGCTGAAGCAGCCGGACACCCGGGACGACTACCTCATCCGCCTGGAGCACGGCCAGCCGATCACCTTCGGCCAGGACGGGCAGTTCTGTGTGGTGCACCCGCCGGGCGCCTTCGGCCTGCAGGTCCGCGAGACGGCGACCGTGGCCCCCGGGGAGATCCTGGTGCACGACTCGACGGTGGCCGACCCGGCGTACGCCTTCGCCCTGTCCCGGCTGCCCGGCCTCGACCTGCGCAACACGCCGATCGGGGTGTTCCGCGGCGTGGCCCGCCCGTCCTACGACGCCCTGGTGCAGGAGCAGCTCGCCGGTGCCCGGGCCAAGGCCACGGGCACCCCGGAGGAGCAGCTCGCCGGTCTCCTCGGCTCCGGCGACACCTGGACCATCCTCTAGCGTCGACCGGCTCCGGCCGGCCGGAGCCCTGGCTTCGTCCGGCCGGTGTGCGGGCGGCTCCGGTCAGGCGGAGACCCGGCTGCCCAACGGCCGGTCGTCGCGGATGTAGACAAGCATGTCGCCGGTCTCGATGGTGGTGCGCTCGGTTCCCCCGAGCGACACCACCTTGCCGCGCCGGATCAGGGCGACGACGAGGTTCTCCAGGGTGCGCGGGTCCGTGCCGACCTCGTCGCGGGTGGCCGCGCGCATCTGCAGGGCCATCCCCTGGCCGGGGGTGAGCAGATCCTCCACCACGTCGATGAGCGGCGGCGCGGTGGTGGTCAGACCCAGCAGGCGGCCGGCGGTGGCCGAGGAAACGATCACGTGGTGGGCGCCGCTCTGCTTGAGCAGTGGGGCGTTCTCCGCCTCCCGCACGGCAGCGATGATCCGCACCTGACCGGCGGTCAACTGGCGGACGGTGAGGGTGACCAGCACCGCCGCGTCGTCGCTGTCGGTGGCGATGATGACGGTCTTGGCCGTCTTGACGTGGGCGTCGTTGAGGATCGTCGACCTGGTGGCGGACCCCTCGATCGCGACGAGCCCCGCTGAGGCGGCCTGCCGTACGGCGGATTCGTCCTGCTCCACCACGACGATCCGCTGCTTGTCGAAGCCCGTTTCCAGCAGGGCGGTCACGGCGCTGCGGCCCTTGGTGCCGTAGCCGCAGATGATGACGTGGTCCTTCAAAGTTCTGCTCCAGCGGGTCAGGCGCAGGGTGGTGCGGTACTGCTCGGTGAGGACCTCCAGGGTCGTGCCGACCAGGATGATCAGGAACAGCACACGCGCGGGCGTGATGACCAGGACGTTGACCAGTCGGGCGTCCTCGGACACCGGCGTGATGTCGCCGTAGCCGGTGGTCGACAGGGAGACCACGGCGTAATAGAAGCAGTCGAGCAGGGTGAGGCCGTCCTCGTTGACGTCGCGGTAACCGTCCCGGTCCGCGTAGATCACCGCGACCGCGAGCAGCACGAGGCCCACCGCGGCAACCAGCCGGACGGTAAGGGCACGGAGTGGGCCTTGACGGACCACGGGCAGGTGGATCACCGCGCGTTCTGCACCGCCTCAGTCACCATCCACTCGCCCCGACCAGCGCGCGCCGAAATCGGCACCGCCGATGACCCTAACCGGCAGGTCACCCCGGCATGGCACAGACACCTATGACTTAACACACTCGGGTCGCCCGGCACAGCAGCGGAGGGGGTGTTCCGGCTAGGGGCGCAAAACCCGCGACGGAGCGGGGTCGCGAACGACCGGGGCATGGACCCTGATAACACTCGGTAATCTTCCGAGTACACCAGGTAGTGATCGCCCTGGTCCCCACAAGGGACCACCCGACCCTGGAGGCTCCCGTGGACCGTCCCGCCCGCTCCTCACCCACCCGCCGGCACCCGCTCCGCCACGCGGCGTCGCTGCTGCTCACGGCGCTGCTGACCGCCGTGCTCGTCGCCGCACCCGGCACCGCCGCCAGCGCCGTGGGCCGCACCGAACGGCTCGCCGTCCTGGCCGACTGGACCCAGACCAGCCGGGCCAGCTACGACGGGTGGAACACCGCCCGGCTGCACCGCACCGCCTGGACGGCCTACGCCTTCGACTGGTCCACCGACTCGTGCTCCGGCAGCCCGGACAACCCGCTGGGCTTCGACTTCCGCCTCAGCTGTCAGCGACACGACTTCGGCTACCGCAACTACAAGGCGGTGGGACTCTTCCCCAGCGCCAAGGCCCGGCTCGACAACGCCTTCTACGCGGACCTGAAGCGCCGCTGCACCACCTACAACTTCGTCATTCGACCGGCCTGCCTCAGCCTGGCCTGGACCTACTACCAGGCGGTGAAGATCTTCGGGTCCGTCGCGGCGGTGAGTTCCGCCGATCTCGACAAGGCGGCCCGGATCAAGGCCGACCGCGAACGGGCCGCCGCCCGCCACTGACACCCCGGCCCGGACCCGCCAACCGGTCCAGACACCCTGGACCCCCCGACCACCCATGCCCGGTGACCGGCCCCGCAGCCCCCGGGGACCGGTCACCGGGTAGACCTCGCGCCGGTCACAGGATCCGGGTGTCCACCGGCGCGAACCGCACCGAACCCGCCAGCAGATCCGGGTGTTCCACCGCCGACGCGGCCGCCGCCGCCGCATCCAGACTCAAGGCGGCGCCCTGCGCGTACGCCGCGTCGAAGGCCCGGTCCCCGACGGCCACCCGGACCGCGCCCTGATGCTGCGCCCAGTACGGACCGAACATCCCCGGGGTGCTGCGCAGCATCGACCGGGTCGCCTGCGCGGCACCGAAGAGCCGGGCGGCCGACAGCGGATCACCACCGAGCGCGCACCGCACCGCGACCGCGTTGATCGTGTCGCAGGCCCGGCCATGGAATCCGTGCGCCATCCGGGACCGCAGTGCCACCATCAGATGCTCATGGGCGGCGACGAGATCACCGCGCTTGAGCGCCACCATGCCCAGCAGCATGTCCACGGTGCGCCGGCCACGCTCACCCGGCCGGGCCGCCTCGACCGGGCGGGCGGCGCCCAGCAGGTCGGCGGCCTCGTCCAGGTTCCCGCGCCGCCACAACAACTCGGCCAGGTGGAAAACCGCCAGCAACGCCTCGCCCAGCACACCCCGGGCGGTCGCCCAGTCGATCACCTCGCGGCAGGCCACCTCGGCCTCCCGGTGCTGACCCAGATCGATCAGCGGCGCGCTCCGGCCGGCGAGCACCCGGGCCAGCAACCCGACATCGCCGGCCTGCCGGGCCGCCGCCTCCGCCCGCTGCGCGAAGCGCAACTCCTCGGCGAACTCCCCGTCCGCCCCGGCGTGCAGCGAATGCATGTGGTACGCCGCCGCCAGCTCGGCCTCCGGAATCGACTCCCCCGTCGCCGTGATCCGACCGTAGAGCCGGGACAGCCACAGCCGTCCCTCCCTGGCCAGACCACGCTCCCGCCACCACTGGTCGAGCTCGCCGGCCAACTGCAGACCCCGGCGGGCACTACCGCCGGTCGCCGTCCACCGCAGGGCGGCCCGCAGCTCGTCGGCGAGCGGGTCGAGCAGGTACAGCGACAGGGTCACCGGGTGGCCGTCCCCATCCAGGTGCACCCGGCGTACGGCGTGCAACGCCCACCCGACGTGCCGGTCCCGGGCGACCTGCTCCTCGCCGGCGGCGGCCAGCCGGCGGGCCGCGTACGCGCGGATCGGGTCGAGCATCCGGTAGCTGGTGCCCTTGGCCTGCGGCTCGGCCTGGATCATGGATTTGTCGACCAGCACGGCGAGCGGATGCAGCGGATCCTCCCGGAGCAGCCACTCGACCGTCGGCAGGTCCACCGGCCCGGAGAAGACCGCCATCCACCGCAGCAACTCAGCCGCCCGGGGCCCCAGGGTCCGGTAGGACCACGTCACCGTGGCCTGCATGGTGGCGTGCCGGGCGGCGGGCGGGCGCTCCCCCGCGGCGGTGTCACTCTCGTCGTACCCGCCGTCCTCGGCCCGGCCGGCGTCCAGGGTGCCGAGCACATCATCGAGCCGCTCGGCCAACTGGCTGGCGGAGAGCAGCCGCAACCGCGCGGCCGCCAGCTCGATCGCCAGGGGCAGCCCATCCAGGCGCTGCACCACCCGCTCCAGATCGGCCGTCTCGCCGGCACCGGCGCCGCGACCGCCGCGCGCGGCCACGGTCCGGTCCAGCAGGAGCTCGACCGCCTCGCTGTGGCAACCGCCACGACCCGGTCGGACGGACAACGGGGGAATGCGCCACACCACCTCACCCGGGGCCCGGAACGGCTCACGGCCGGTGGCCAGCACCCGCGCCCCCGAGCCCCCCATCAGCAACCGGGTGGTGACGTCGGCGGCGGCGCGCAGATGGGCATCGCAGGTGTCCAGGACCAACAGCATCCGGCGTTCGGCGGCGTACTCCACCAGCGTGTCCAGCATCGGCCGGCCCGGCTCCGGGCGCAGGCCCAGCACGGCGGACACCGCGAACGCGACCAGGCCCGGGTCGGTGACGGTGGCCAGGTCGACGAACCAGACCCCGTCCGGGTAGCGGTCAACCAGGCCGCCGGCCAACTCGACGGCCAACCGGGTCTTGCCGGCCCCGCCGGCGCCCACGACGGTGACCAGCCGGTGCTCGCTGACCAGCCGGCCCAGCTGAACCGCCTCGGTTCCACGCCCGACGAAGCTACTCACCTGCGTCGGGAGGTTGTGCGTGGCCGCGCCGGCGGTCCGGGGCCGCGGAAACTGCCGTTCCAGGCCGGGGGCCACCACCTGGAACAACCGTTCCCGGTCGTCGAAACCGCGAAGCCGGTGCAGGCCGAGGTCGAGCAGGCAGGCGTCCGCCGGCAGCGTTCCGTGCCGGGCGGTGGCCGCGGAGCAGAGCACCTGTCCGCCGTGGGCGGCAGCCGCCACCCTGGCCGCACGGTGCACCTCCGGGCTCGCGTACTCGCCGCCGATCGGCTCGGCGTACCCGGTGTGCAGGCCGATGCGCACCCGTGGCGCGGCCTCCGGCGCCGGCCAGTCGTGAGCCGCGAGGGCCCGTTGAGCCGACACACTGGCGTCGAGGGCCGCACCGGCATCGCGGAACGCCACGAAAAAGGAGTCCCCCTCGGTGAACAGCTCGGCACCGTCCCCTTCGGCCAGGGTGCGCCGGAGCAACCGTCGATGGTCGCTCAACACCGGCCGGTAACCCGGGCCGAGCATTCGGGCCAGCCTCGTGGAGCCCTCAATGTCGGTGAACATGAAGGTCACCAGCCCGCTGGGCAGGTGGGTCCGTCCCGGCACGTGGGAACCTCCGCCCCCTGGAAGTCGCGGTTCATGCTTCCGCACCTCCCCGAGGCAGCGCATCGTAGAAACGGACGGCAACCATCAACCCAACAAGCAGTAACCGGGAACGGCGGCAACGGGCCGTAAGCAACGAGCGGGGCACGCAAGGGGTGCTACGGGTGACGTAACGATGACAGCCGGACCGGGTTGCGGCACCTCAGGACAACACTGACCCGGCCAACCGGGCGATCATGACCGGAGCGGCACCGCCGTCGGCGTCCGGCGCCGGGCCGGCCAGGACGCAGCCGGCTCGTCAGCAGCCGCAGCCGCCACCGCAACACCCGCCGCCGGCCGGCGGACCGGACGGGGCGGCCGGGCCCATCCCGCCGGATCGGCCGGCGATCGCGACCGTCGACAGCAGCTTGACGGTGTCCTCGTGACCCTTGGGGCAGCTCGACGGCGCCGCCGCATCGCGCATCGGACGGTTGACCTCGAAGGTGTCGCCGCAGGCGCGGCAACGGAACTCGTACCGGGGCATGGCCACAGCCTACGACCAGCGCGCCGCCGACCCGTCGTGTGGATGGTTCATACTCGACGCGTGGGGGAACGGAAACGAACCTGGACGGGTAGATTGCGGCCGGCCGCGCCGCCGGAAACGGGGCCGCCGGCCGGAGCCGCCGACCCCGCGACCAAGCCCGCCGAAGCCGGCCCCACAGCCAAGGCCGGGCCGGCGAACCGCCCCGCCCCGGACGCCAAGCCGAACGCGGACGCCAAGCCGAACCCGGACACGGTCGCGGACGCCAAGCCGGACGCGGACGCCAGGCCGAACGCGGACGCCAAGCCGAACGCGGACGCCAAGCCGGACGCGGACGCCAAGCCGGACGCGGACGCCAAGTCGATCGCCGTGAAGGCACCGAGCTGGCGGCCGCGGGTGAGCCGTGCGGGCGCGCGGGCGGTTGTCCGCTCGGTCATCGCCTGGACCCGCCGACCCACCGGCCGGCTGGTGCTTCCGGGCCTGCTGCTGCTGACCCTGGTGGTGCTCACCGGCACCGCGGGGGCGTACCTGGTGCCGGCCGCGGTCCGGACCGCCGGCCAACCGGCGGGCCCGGATCCGGCAGCGGCCACCTCCGCTACCGACGGCGGCCCCTGGGCCGACGCGCAGCCGACTCCGACGGGCCCACCCGGGGTGGACGGGCCGGCGGGACCCGGCGGCAGCATGGCGCCCAGCGGTCCGGTCAGCACCGGCCCACCGGTCGACGCGTCGGCGGCGGCCCCCGGGTCCGGCG
>DASVVF010000163.1:0-8274 GCA_036386695.1 Catenuloplanes sp.
ATCCACAACGCCCGACGCCGATGCCACGGCTTCGCCAACCGATGCAACCCACGCTGCACAGCCGGCGCCAACCGACCATCCGCCGCATGACTGTACGAAATGAACCCATTGAAGGTCATAGCATGGTCCCCCGCGGTCGGCACGATCAGCGGCGACGATTCTCCACCCCACCGCCCCACGGAGAAAGGGCGCAGACCACAGCATCTGGCCGTACCGGGCCGGCATCCGTATCGTCATGGTGTTTCAAAGAGTCGACGGGCCGGCGTACGGGGGTCGCAGTGCGGTTCGGTGTCACCGGTCATCAGATCCTCCCGCCGAGGATCGTCGACCGAGCGGTGGAGCATTGGCGGCGGGTGCTGCCGGTCGGGGCGCAGCTGCACGGGGTGTCGAGCCTCGCCGAGGGCGCCGACCAGCTGTTCGCCGCCCACGTCGTGGCGGCCGGCGGCATGCTGGAGGTGATCCTCCCCTGTGCGGGTTTCGCCAGCTCACTGGTCACCGATGACGGCCGGGCACGGTTCGAGCAGCTCCGGCGGGCGGCCGGGACCGTGACCACGCTGCCCTATCCGGAGCCCAGCGAGCAGGCGTTCCTCGCCGCCGGCCAGACCCTCGTCGAGCGTTGCGACCATCTCTTCGCCGTCTGGGACGGCCGGCCGGCCCGGGGGCTGGGCGGAACCGCGGACATCGTCACGTACGCCCGGGCCCGCGGCAGCACCGTCACGGTGCTGTGGGTTGACGGCGTCCTGCGGGCGTGACCCTCGACCGGTGGTGGGCCCCCGGTCAACCCGGTGGGCCCCCGGTCAACTGGGGGTGGCCACCGGAAACCCGATGGTTCGCCCGGGCGGCACGGCGAGGTCGGCGAAGAGGCGCCGGGCGTGCTCCAGGTGCGGCCCGGCGCGGTCCAGGTCGCCGGTGATCCGGTAGGTGGCGGCGACACCGTCGTGGGCCCGGGCCTGCTCGTACCGGTCGCCGATCTCGCGGGCCAGGGTCAGCGCCTCGGCGTGCTGGGTACGGGCCTCCGGGGCATTGCCGGCGGCCCGCAGGACCTGACCGAGGTCGTTGAGCGCTTCGGCCTCGCTGGCGCGGTCCCCGATCCGCCGGTGCAGCATCAGGGCCTGACGCAGGTGACCGGCCGCCTCGGTGAGCCGGCCACGGCGGGCGTGGACCGCCGCGAGGTCGGTCAGCGCGTACGCCTCCCGGGTACGGTCCCCGGCCTGCCGGACCACCGCGAGGCTCTGTTCGAGATGGGCGGCGCTCAGCTCCAGTTGGTCCGGTTGGTGGCGCAGCCGGGCGAGCAGCGAGAGTACGTACGCCTCGCTGAACCGGTCGCCGAGCCGCGCGAAGAGTTCCAAAGCCGGCTGCAGGCGCTCGGCCGCCCGCCCCTCATGACCCAACCGCTCGTCGACCAGCCCGAGGCGAACCAACGCGTCGGCCTCGCCGGCTCCATCGCCCAACTCCCGGAACAGCGTCCAGGCCTGCTGGTAGTGGTCCGCGGCCTGCCGGTAGTGACCCTGCCGCCAGTGGACGCTGCCCACGTTGCGCAGCGCCCCGGCAACGGCTACCCGGTCGCCGAGGCCGGCGTAGAGGGCCAGGGCCTGCCGGTAGGTCTCGGCGGCCCGGTCGAGCTGGCCCTGCCGCCGGTGCAGTCGACCCAGGTTGGTCAGCGCGCGGGCCTGCGCGTCCCGGTCGCCGATGGCCCAGGCCGCTGCCGCGGCGGAGGCGGTGACGGTCACCGCCGCCGCGACCGGCCCGCCCGCGTCGAGGTAGCGGAACAGGGTCTCGGCGAGCGCGATGGCGTGCCGGTGCCAGCCGTGGGCGGCCCCGTACGTGCACGCGGCGGCCAGGTTGGGCCACTCCGCCTGCAGCCAGCTCCGGGCCGCGTCCGGGTCACCGACCGCCGGGGTCGTCGCCGGGTACAGCGCGTTCATCGCCGCGACGGAGCTGGCCAGATAATGGTCGAACAGGCGGGTGAGCGCGGTTTCCCGGTCCGGCGCGGAGTCATGCTCGGTCGCCAACTCGGCGGCGTAGGCGCGCAGCAGGTCGTGCATGGCGTACCGCCCGCCGCTGGAGGCGTGGATCAGGCTGGCCCGGGCGAGCAGGCTGAGCAGGCGCCGGGCCTCGGGGGTACCGGTGCCGGTCAGCGCCGCCGCGGCGTCGACGTGCACGCTGACGCCGGGGTGGATGCCCAGCAACCGGAAGGCGCGGGCCGCGTCGACGGGCAGGTTCTGGTACGACCAGGAGAAGACGGCCCGGACCTCGGCGCGCGGATCACCGCCCGCGTCCAGCAGATCGAGCCGGCGCTGGTGGTCGTCGAGTTCGGCGACCAGTTCGGCCAGCGGAACGTCGGTGCGCGCCGCGGCCAGCTCGGCGGCGATCCGCAGGGCCAACGGCAGCCGGGCGCAGGCCGCGGCCAGCTCCGTGGCGGCGGACGGTTCCTGATCCACCCGGGCGCCGACCAGCCGGCGCAGCAGCCCGACGGCGTCCGGCAGGGGAAGCAGGTCGAGGTTGAGCCGTTCCGCTCCGTGCACCGCCACCATGCCGGGCAGCGAGTCCCGGCTGGTGATCAGCACCAGGCACGATCCGGTGCCGGGGAGCAGCGGTCGGAGCTGCTCCACCGAGGACGCGTTGTCCAGCAACACGAGCATCCGCCGGCCGGCCAGCTCGGACCGGTACCGGCCGGCCCGTTCGTCGATCTCCAGCGGAATCTCGGAACCGCGTACCCCCAGCGCGGTCAGGAACCCGGCCAGCGCGTCGGCGGCCGCCACGGGCTGTTCGGCGTCGTAGCCGCGCAGGTTCACGTACAGCTGCCCGTCGGGAAACGCGTCCCGGACACGGTGGGCCCACCGGACGGCCAGAGCCGATTTGCCCACCCCGGCCGTACCGGACAGGACCGCGATGGTCACCGCCGTGGTCGCGGACAGCAGCGGATCGGAGCCGCTGGGCGGCGACAGCAGCCGGTCCAACGCGGCCAGCTCCCCGGTCCGTCCGGTGAAGGCACGCACGTCCGCCGGCAACTGCGCCGGCACCGGAGGGCGGCCGGCTAGCTGGACGTCGGGTGCGGCGGCGTCGCCGGTCGGGGCGGCGAGGCCCGGGTCGGCGGCGAGGATCCGTTCGTGCAGTCGGCGCAGCGCCGCGCCGGGATCGCTGCCGAGTTCCTCGGCCAGGCAGCGGCGGATCCGCCGGTACTGCTCGTCGGCGTCGGCCTGGCGACCGCACCGGTAGAGCGCGAGCATCGACTGCTCCGCCAGGCGCTCGTCCAACGGATGCTCGTCGACGGCGGCGGACAGGGCCGGTAGCAGCTCGCCGTGCCGGCCCAGCCGGAGCAGCACGTCGTTGCGGTCCAGTTCGGCGGCGAACCGCTCGCTGAGCAGCAACTGCCGCATCGAGGTCATCCACGGGGTGTCCAGGTCGGCCAGCGGCTCACCGCGCCACAGGCCGAGGGCCTGCGCGAGCAGCTCCGCCGCCGACTGGTCCGACTCCGACGTCCGGGCCAGCGTGACCAGTCGACGGAACCGGTGGAGATCCACCGTTTGCGGGTCGACGGTCAGCAGGTAGCCGCCCGGTTGGCGCTCGATCCCCACCCCCGGGGCGTCGGCGACGGCACGCCGCAGCCGGGACAGGTAGCTGTAGAGCGCGCCCGCGACCCGCTGGGGGGCGTCCTCGCCCCACAACCGGTCGATCAACTGGTCGACCGCGACCGGACGACCGGCCTCGATGAGCAGCACGCCGAGCACACACCGCTGCCGGGCGTGACCGAGGTTGACCGGCCGGTCGTTGATCCGGGCCTGCACAGCGCCCAGCACCCCGAACTCCGCCGCCATCCAACCTCCGCAACCTTCCACCGGATGGTTCCCACCCCGGCATGCCGCGTCGGACCAGGAAATTCAAGATACCTACAAGGAGCAACGCGAGTCTCCCACGGTTCGTGCAAGGTCCGGCGACGAGTCTGGGTGTCGTTGCAGGGGAGACAGGCCACCTTCGCCCGGTTACGCAAACGTACGGGGGAATCGGGACGTGGAGCTGAAAGCCTGGAAGCGACAGGCGGCCTGCTCACCTGCGACAAGGCGTTCCCAGCGAAGGCCCGACCGATACCGCGGTCGGGCCTTCTGACGTGCGCAAACCTGGGTACGGGCCGGTGTGGCCGCTCAGGGGCACCGGACCCGGGCCGCTCAGGGCGGCACCTGCGGGTCACGCCCTCCCCCGTTGAACCGCGTGCTGCCCGCGCCCCTGCCCGCACCCGGGGTCAGGTGACCGGGGAGCGGCTAGCTTCGGCCGGCCCCCGTGACCCGCGTCGTCACCGCGCTGGGTCGCCACCAGCAGGTTCCCGGAACCGTCACCGGAGACCACCCCCACGGCGCTCTCGCAGTGCACGTGCAGCACCGTGTCCGTGCGCCCGTCGCGGGTCAGCTCGCCGTAGGCCTTCACCCCGAGCAGGGAGATCTTCTTCCGACCCAGGACGGCCTTCCCGTTGCGCAGGGTCACCCGCCCGGTGGGGCAGCCGGACGCGCCGGTGTCCCTCGGCAGGTCCAGGGTCGCCCTGGACCAGTCGATCCCCTCGGGGAGACGGTGGGTGGCGGTGCGGCCCGACCTGATCTCGGTCACCGTGACCCTGGTGAACACTGGACGGCCGTTGAAGGGCAGCACCCGGGTGAACCTGAGCTTGACCCTGGTCTTCCGGATGTTGGCGTGGGCGCAGGACGGAAGGCAGGTATTGACGTGCCGCACAGCGGTGGCGTAGCCGACGGACCTGGTCAGCCTGGTCCACCGGACACCGGTGTAGCGGAGGTCCTTGAACGGTGTGATCGCCGTCGGCCTGACCTTGACGGTGCCCATCCCGAACTGCACCACGACACCGGTCTTCACGGCGGCGGCCTCGGCCGGGGCGGCGAAGAGCAGTCCGGAGAGAGCCACGGCCGAGGCGACCAGGAGTGAGCTGACCCGACTGGGTTTCATGTGTTGAGTCCTTTCAGGTGGTTGCGTGTCAGGAACACGCGGGAGCACCCGATCGGATTGCGGTTGTCTGACAGAAATTTCAGGAATTGCCAGGCGTCGCACCGGTCACCGCGCGATCGGGAACGTCGTCGGGCCGGCGACCTGCACAAAGCGCCTGCCGTTCCACCGGTAGGAGCGCTCCTGGACAACGTTGTTTCCGTACCGCTGCTCGATGGTGGCCACCAGGAGTCCACCGCGGACCTTGGCCGCTCGGTAGTTCTGCCCGACCGGCCCGACGTGTCCCAGGCCGACCAGGACGCCGTCGCGCTGCGTCACCACGAGCAGATTCCCCGAGCCGTCACCGGACAACCCCTCGGCCAACCGGCAGCCCACATTGAGCACCACGTCCTGGACCCCGTCGCGGGTCAAGTCGCCGTACACCAATGGTTCGCCGACCACGGCGAACCTCTGCCCGCCGGCGACGGCCTCCCCGTCGCGCAGGGTCACCCGCCCGGTGGGGCAGTCCGAGTCCGCGGGGTCACCCGGCAGGACAATGGTCGCCCGGTTCCAGTTGACCCGCCGAGGGTCGAAGGACGCCGGGGCCTTCGACGGCGTACTCGTCGGCCGCGGTGACGCGGTCGACGTGGGCAGCGGCGGTGGCAGAGGCGTTGTCGTCGCCGTCGTAGCGCTCGGCGACGCGGGTGTGGCCGGTGCCACCGTGGGCCGGACCGGGTCGGCGGGATGGACCGGCTGCCCTGGCCCGCCGGTCACCGTGAACGCCGTCACGGCCATCGCCACCACCGCCACGCCGGCGGCGACGCTGGTGGCGACGGCACGCCGGCGGCCGCGCCGATGGGCCGTCGCGGCGATCCACTCCACCGGGGGCGGTATGACGGACTCCGCCCCGGCGTCCCGGAACGACTCAAGCAGGGGGATCGACGGAACGCGCTCGTCCGTGTCATGGAAATCAGGCATGCCGATCACCGCCGATGTGGGAGGGGAGCTGGGCCGTTGACAGGGGTGAGACGTCCAACTCGAGAGCGAGCTGGGCGCGGCCACGGTGCAGCCACGACAGCACCGTTCCCTTCGGCACGTCGAGTTCCGCCGCGATGGCGGTAACCGGAAGATCGGCGATGTAGTGCAGGACCACCGCGCGCCGCTGCCGGTCCGGCAGCTGCCGTAGGGCACCCACCAGCGCGACATGGTCAGGGCTCGGCGGTGGCGCGTTGTCCGGTGGCCGGTCGCGGCTCAGCGAGCGGCGCATCGTGGCCAGCCGGCGCAGCCGACTGGTGGCGAGGTTCCACGCCACCCTTCGGACCCAACCGGCCGGATCATCCAGGCCACTGACCTTCGACCACCGATCCCACGCCCGGATGAACGCCTCCTGGACGACGTCCTCCGCCTCGGCGCGATCACCGAGGTAGGCGTGCACCTGCACGACGAGTCGTCGATAGGACGCCCCATAGAAGGCGTCGAAATTCGGCTTGTCCGCCGGCAACCGCCGTGGACCACTCCCCCCGTCGGGCACCGAGTCCCTGTCCAACTGTCCCCCGTGTGATCGAACCGCCGCTACCGCCGAGGCTTTCAGCACCGTCACGCGCCAGCGGCCGGGCCGATTGCACCGACGGCGAGAAAACCTGGTAGAGGATCGGCGGCGAGCCTAGATCACCATGCCCACCCGCGCAGCCGCCGCCGACCCGCACGCGCCCGGGGTCCCGGCGGATCATCAGCGGTAGCCGGCCCACACTGAAAGGTGACGGCCTGCCGGAGGATGCGAAGAAGGCCCGGCCGCTACCGCGACCGGGCCTTCTGACCTGCCATTTCCCTGGTGGAGCTGAGGAGACTCGAACTCCTGACCCCCTCGATGCGAACGAGGTGCGCTACCAGCTGCGCTACAGCCCCTCCGGCCCGGACCGGAGACACTCCGGGTGGGCCGGCGATAAGGCTAACAGGTCGCACCGCGGCGGTCCGCACCAGCCTCCGGCGGGTTGGCCGACCCGACCACCGGTCAGGCCGGATGCGACGTACCCCGGCCACCCTCGTACGCCCGACCACGCAGCCCCCCACCACCGGCCCGGCGGTACGAGACCGACCCGGCCACCCCGCCGCCGGCGGCCGCCGGCAGGTCGGCGTCGCGGTCCCGGTCGAGGCCCATCGCGGCCCGGCGGACGGCCTCCCGCTGGGCGGCCAGGCGTCGCTGCGCCTCCCGCCGGGCGGCGACCCGGCGGGCCTGTTCCCGGCGTACCTCGGCCTGCCGGTCAGCCAGCCAGGCGGCCTGGCGGGCCTGGGCGCGCAGCCGGCGCCGATCGACGATGGCCCGGTTGCGCAGGTGCACGAGGTAGGCGACCAGCAGCGTGCCGGTCACCGAGAAGCTGATCCAGAAGCCGGGGCTGACCAGGGCCACCCCGGCCAACTCGACCAGGTTGAGCAGCAGCAGGGCGGCGAACACCCGGCGCCGGCGGTAGACGGCCGGGGTGTGCCGGCGCACCGACCGGCGCGCCGGGGTGCCACGCCGGGCCTGCCGGGCGACCAGCCGCAGCCGGCGCAGCGCGGCCGGGGCACTCCCGGCGGCCGGGGTACTGGCGGCGGCCCGGGTCGCGGCGGCGGGGGTGCTGGCGGCGGCCGGAGCACTCCCGGCGGCCGGAGCACCTGCGGACCCCGGAGCGGCTGAACCGGCGGGCGTGGCGGCTGTCGGAGATGGGACACCCGCCAGGAGCGTAACCACGAGCACCCGTGGGGGGTTGATCGGACGGCGCCCGGGCACGGTCCGACGCCGGCGGTGGCGCTGCAGCACCCGCGCCGTCGACAGCGCCCGCTCCGCAACCAGGCGCTCGGTGGCGTCGTACCGGCGGACCAGTGCCGGCGCGAGCGCGAGCAACGCAGCAGCGGCGAGGACGGCGAGGAGCACCGAGGTCGGCACCCTCAACCCTCCCGTCACCCCATGGGCAACATCGTTGCCGCACGTCCAAGTAGCGACCGGCCAGAGGGCTCCACGGACTGCGTCTCGGTCCGGACACGGCTCCGCCGACCCTCTTGACGGGCGCTCTCACCTGAGGTTACGGCCGGCCGGTGAGGAATTCGCGCGCCGCGCCGGCCATCGGCCGCAGAAAGATCACTGGGCGTTGGCGCGCAGCCGGTGCCAGCGTGCCACCAGGCCACCTTCGCCGATGACGTCCTCGCTCGTCATCCCGTACCCGATGTGGTCACGCCAACCACCGTCGATATGCATGTACCGGGGGTGGTACGCCTCCTCGCGGAAGCCGAGCTTCTCCACCACGCGGCGGCTGGGCGCGTTCTCCGGGCGAATGTTGATCTCGACGCGATGCAGCTCGCCGGGGCCGAAGG
>DASVVF010000164.1:0-4503 GCA_036386695.1 Catenuloplanes sp.
TGACGCTGGCCCGGACGAGTCGGTGGCGGTGTGCGGTCCGGCGGCTGACCCAGCCGGTCAGCACCCAGCCACCGAAGCCGCCGGCGCCCGCGGCGAGCAACATGATCGCGGTCATCCACCACGGCGGGGTTCGCGTCACCGAACACACGATTGTTCCGCACCGTCAAGGTCATGCTGCGGCCCTCATCGCCGTAACTATGCGCCCCAGCAACCAAAACGCCCTGATCCGGATCCAACCCTCCCGTCAGGTCTTTGCCGCATTGACGGGCCGGAGTACCTCGCCAGCTACGCCACATTGCAACCATGATGCCGGAGCAGTACGACAACGCTGTGCTCGAGCCCCGTGCGACCATGACGACGGCATTTGACGCGAGGGCGCACTCACCTCGGCTCCGGATCCGGGATGCCCTCGCCCAGCGCCGGCGGGACGCCGGTTGCTCATCGTCACGGCGCTTCCAGTTCGCACGAACTCGCCACGCGGTCAACGAGCGGTCACGGTAGCGCCACCCGTGCCCAGGACGCCGCGCGCCGCTATGCACGTTGGGCTGTACCTAATTTCACACGATGACCCGTACGCCGACACCACGCACGCAAAGTCCTAATTAGACATCACCGGCGTGCTGACGCTGCTTGATGGCCCCGGACCGACGTAGCGACCGGGGAAGTGCGCAGGCGGTAGAGGGACAATGTCTCCATCAAACCCGGTGCGGGACAGGTCGTCGCGTTGGCCAAGACTGACCCCCACGCTCTCGGACTGCCGTTCTCCTGCTCGAGCCTGGCGAAACTCACCGCTCACCTCGCCCGCGAGAAGATCACCCGAGTGGGCCGGGAAGGGATCCTGCGCACCCAGAATGTCACCTTCCAAACGACCACCACCTGGAAGCCGTCCTACGACCCAGCACCGGCGATCGTCGTGGCAGCGGGCTCGTGCTTGGCGTACGCGTTCCCGAACGCGCTCCGCTGAACCCGCTGGGCGGCGTCGGTCAACGTCAGGTCCGCGTAGCCGGGAATTTGCCCCAGAGCGTCGTAGAGCCGGGTGGCAGCATACCGGCTGGTGGTACTGCCGTTTGGCGCTCGCCTGACCGACGAGGAGGCGGCCTTCGATGACGGCAATACCCGGTCCGCTCGTAGGTGGCAATAGTCAGGGGGCGGTGAGGGCTTCGGTGGGCGACAGGCGGCTGGCCCGAACGGCGGGGTAGAGCCCGGCCAGGGCACCGATGATCAGGGTGATGCCCACGCCGCCGAGGCTGATCCAGGGTGGCACGACAATGGGCCAGCCGCGGTTGACGGCGTACACGGCGGTCACGGCGGTGCCGAGCAGCACGCCACCGACGCCGCCGATCAGGGACAGCAGCAGCGACTCGGCGACGAACTGGCCGCGGATCTGCCCGCGGGTGGCGCCCAGTGACCGCCGCAGACCAATCTCGGAACGCCGCTCCAAGACAGAAATGATCATCGTGTTGCCGACGCCGATGCCGCCGACGAGCAGAGCTACACCGCCGAGGCCGAGCAGCAGGCCGGTCAGCGCGGAGTTGGTCACCTGTCGGGCGGCGAGGGCGTCGGAGGGCCGGGAGACCTGCACGGTGCCGGAGGCGTCGGGGCGGGCGGTCCGGCCGAGGACCGCCTGCACGGCCGTTACCTGTTCCTCGGCGGCCCGGACGTAGACGGTCGTCGGGTGCCCGTCGAAGCGCAGGTACGTCCGTGCGGCCTGCCACGAGACCAGGGCCGCGTTGTCTATCTCCGGTGCCAGCGGCACCGGGTCCAGGACACCGAGCAGGACGCACCATTGCCCGCCCAGCCATAGCCTGACCCCCGGGGTGCGGGCGTCGAGCCGGTCAGCGGCGGCGGCGCCGAGTACCACGGCGGGGAACTGCGTGGTCGGCCCGGCGAACCAGGATCCGGCGTGCAGTCGCGCGCCGACCGTTGCCGGCAGGTCGGGGCCGGCGGCCAGGACGGCGATGCTGCCGGTACGCCCGGAGGGGATGTGGTCGTTGCGGTAGATGTGGGTCTCGATCTCGGCGGTGGCGGCCACCTGCTGCACCGGCGGGATCCGGTCGATCATCTGCACGGCCTCGGCGGGCAGCGGCACCGTCTTGTCTTGGATGTCCTTACCTGGTGACACCCGCAGCATGTTGGTGCCGAGCTTGTCGAGTTGCCGGTTGACCTGCGCGCTGCTGGACACCGAGATCCCCACCACGGCGATCATGGCGGCGACGCCGATGGCGATGCCCAGCGCCGACAGGAACACCCGCAGCGGCCGCGACCGCAGTCCGGTCGAGCCGAGCCTCAGCAAGTCGCCGGGGCCCAGCCGGGCCGGGCGCAAGGTTGCACCAGGGCCGCCCGGGCGGGTCACCGCTGACTCGCGATGTCGATGGCGGGAAGCAACATGGTGCGCTCCGGGTCGTCGGGCGGCTCGCCGGTGCCGGTGTCGGCGGCGACGACGCCGTCGCGCATGCGGACCTGGCGCGGGAGCGAGTCGGCCAGCTCCCGGTCGTGCGTGATGATCACAATGGTGGTGCCGGAGCGGTGCAGCTCGTGCAGCAGTTCGAGGACGGCCGCACCGGACACGCTGTCCAGGTTGCCGGTCGGCTCGTCGGCCAGCAGCAGCGGCGGTTCGCCGATCAGGGCGCGGGCGATCGCGACCCGTTGTCGTTCCCCGCCGGACAACTGATGCGGCAGGTGCTCCAGGCGGTGCCCCAGGCCGACCCGCCGCAACGCCTCGCTGGCCCGGGCGCGACGGTGCCGCAGCGGGACCCCGGCGTACAGCAGGCCGTCGGCGACGTTGTCTGTCACACCGACACCGGCCGCGAGGTGGAACTGCTGGAACACGAAACCGATGAAGGACGCCCGCAGGGCGGACAACTGCCGGTCGCTCAACGCGGCGGTGTCGTGACCGGCGATGCTGACCCGGCCGGCCGACGGCCGGTCCAGGGTGCCCATCAGGTGCAGCATGGTCGACTTGCCGGAACCGGACGGCCCCACGACGGCCACCAGTTCGCCGTACCCGATCCGCAGGTCGACGTCGCGGACCGCGACCACCCCACCGGGGTAGCTCCGGGTCACCCCGGCCAGCTCCATCAGTGCCGGTTGCGGCGTCACTTCGGGGCCCGCACGTTCATGCCCTCGCTGAGTCCAGCGCCGCTGACCTCCACGACGCCGTCGGCGAACATGCCGGTCTTCACGGCGATGAAGCCGGCGGCGCCCGGGTCCGCCCGCTCGAGGCCGTAGCCGCCCTCGGCCAGCGCCACCAGGGCCGGCACGGGCACACAGAGCACGTCCTCGCGCTGTTCGGCCACGTGCGTCACGGTGACCGGGGCGCCGGCCTGCCCCTGCAATGCCTTCTGGTCCTTGACGGTGACCGTGATGGGCACCGTGCTGTTCTCGCCGCCGTCCTTGCCGCCTGCCGAGGGGGCGCCTACCGACGCCACCGTGCCGGCGCTCTCACCGCCGTCGGGCACCTTCACACTCACCCGCGCTCCATTCTTCGCCCAGGCCAGGCTCTCCGTCGGCGCGGCCGCCGTTACCACCCGGTTGTTGCCCGACACCGCCACCGTCTCGTCGGACACCGCCCCACCCACCCGGGCGTTCGTCGTCGCGATCCGCACAGCTCCGGCGGCGTACACCACGTCGCCGAGCCCAACGGCGCCGGTCGGCGGCAAGCCGAGGTCGCGTTGCCACCGCTTGACCGCACGCGTCGTCGAGTCGCTGAATGTTTTGTCGACATCGAAGCCGGAGTAGCCCAGCTTGCGGAGATTGCCCTCGAACTGTTCGACGTCGTTGCCGGTGAACGGCGGCGGAGGAGCCGGCTTCTTCGCCGGCGAGGGCTTCGTCGTGGGTGCCGGTGCGGCGCCGCCCGTTCCGGCTTGCGGGGCGGCCGGCGGTGCGCCGGCTTGCGGCGGGGCCGCTGGGTCAGGTGGGTCGGGTTTGCGGGCGGCAGCGAGCGCGCGGTAATGCGGCAGGTCGCCGTAGAGCAGCACGACCGGCCGGTCGTCGACCCGAAGCAGGGGTTGCCCACGGCTGACGACCGTCCCCGGCGCCGGCAACCAGGTGATGGTGCCGGTCGCCTTGACCGGCAATGGGGCCGACGCCCCGTAATCGATCTTTCCGTCGATGCTCACGGACCGGGTCAGCGTGCGGCGCTCCACGGCGACCGTGACCGCCGTGGTGGCCGGCTGCCCGGCGCCCGCGTCGGCGTCGGAGGACCCGCCCAGGCCGAGCGCGCCGGAGACCGCCGCGCCGGCGGCCAGCAGCGCCACCGCCACCACGGCAATGACCCGGGCCCGCCGACGCGGTGCCACCTGCCCGGCCGCCGTCATCCGACCGACTCCATGTCCGGGTTCCAACCCGGGTACGCCTTGGCCACCTCGGGCAGCTTGAAACAGACGGCCTGCGCCTTGAGGTAGGCCGGGCCCTCACCAGCTGGGCCGACGATCGGGGGCGGCCCGTCCTTGCCGTCCGGGTCGGGGTCAGGGAATTTGGTGACGCCGTTCTTGCGCATGCACT
>DASVVF010000165.1:0-9234 GCA_036386695.1 Catenuloplanes sp.
CACTTCGCGCCCACCCTGCAGATCATCCGGGCCGGTTTCCCGTTGCTGGTGGAGAAGCCGCTGGTGTTCGATCTGGCCGAGGCGGACACCCTGCTGGCCGAAGCCGCCGAACGGGAGCTGTTCTTCGCGATCAATTTCAACCACCGGTACGCCGAGCCGATGCGCCTGGCCGCCCGGGCGCTCGCCGACGGCCAGCTGGGCCAACTCACCTTCGCCAGTTGGCGCTTCGGCGGTGAGCCGGGGACCAGCGCCCACCCGCACGCCAACCTGATCGAGACCCAGTGCCACGGGCTCGACCTGCTGGAACACCTCTGCGGCCCGATCGACTCGGTGGCCGCCCAGCTGACCGACAGCACCGGGCGGGGGTTCTCCACGCTCAGCGTCGCCCTGCACTTCGCGGGCGGCGCGGTCGGTTCGCTGCTGGGCTCCTACGACTCCTCGTACGCCTACCCGGGCACCCACCTGATGGAGGTCAACGGCCTGGCCGGGCGGATCCTCATCGAGGACACCGCGCGCCGCTACACCTTCACCCCGGCGGGCGACGAGACCAGCCGGGTGTGGCAGGCCGGCTACTTCAACGACGCCGCGCGCGGCTTCCACGCCACCTTCGACCGGCACGTCGACGACCTGCTGTCGTGCCTGCGCGAGGGCCGCCAGCCGCCGATCCACGCCCGGGCCGGCCGCCGCGCCCTGGCGCTGGCGTTGGCCGTCATCGAGTCCCACGAGACCGGCCGGCGGGTGGAGATCCCCGGCTAGCGACCGGCCCCGGGGTGTCGCCCGCCGAACGACCGGCTCAGGTGCCCGCGAACGACCGGCTCAGGTGCCGGTCAGGTGCTCCGGGCGGACCGGTACCCGGGTCAGCGGCAGGCCGGTCGCCGCCCGGATCGCCGCTACCACGGCCGGGGTGGACGAGATGGTCGGCGGCTCCCCCACCCCGCGCAGCCCGTACGGCGAATGCGGATCGGCGAGCTCCAGCACGTCGACCACCATCGGCGGCATGTCCAGGATGGTGGGGATCAGGTAGTCGGTGAACGACGGGTTGCGCACCATCCCGTCGACCACCTGGATCTCCTCCATCACCGCCAGGCCCAACCCCTGCGCGGTGCCGCCGTGGATCTGCCCCAGGACGGCCTGCGGGTTGACCGCCCGGCCGACATCCTGAGCGGTGCAGATCTCCACCACCCGCACCAGGCCCAGCTCCACGTCGACGTCGACGGTGGCCCGGTGGGCGGCGAAGGCGTACTGCACGTGGGCGTCGCCCTGACCGGTGACCGGGTCGAGCGGTGACGTGGGGCGGTGCCGGTACTCGCGGGTGCGTTCCACCGGCTCGTCGCCGATGACGTCGACCAGGTCGGCCAGCACCGCGCCGGAGCCGTCGACCACCGTCCCGCCGGCCAGCCGTACGCCACCAACCGCCGCGGCGGCCGGGCCGGCGGGGGCGCAGCGGGCGGCGAAGCGGGTCAGCACCTCGTCGCGGACCGCCTGGCACGCGGCCCGGACCGCGCCGCCGGTCATGTACGTCTGCCGCGACGCCGACGACGACCCGGCGCTGCCGACGGCGGTGTCGGCGGTGGCGACGGTGACCCGTCGCACGCCCAGCTCGGTGCGGGCGATCTGCGCCTGCACGGTGACCAGGCCCTGCCCGACCTCGGCGGCGGCGGTGTGCACCAGCACGGCCGGCTCGCCGCCGATCACCTCGAGGCGGACCCGGGCGGTGGAGTAGTCGTCGAAGCCCTCGGAGAAGCACACGTTCTTGATCCCGATCGCGTACCCGACGCCGCGTACCACGCCCTCGCCGTGGGTGGTGTTCGCCACCCCGCCCGGGCGCTCGCGCGGGTCGCCGGTGGCCGGCGGCGGCGCCGGCGCCCGCCGCACCCGGCGCAGCACCTCGGCGACCGGCGCGGGCCCCTCGACGACCTGACCGGTGGGCATCGTGGACCCGGTCGTCATCGCGTTGCGGACCCGCAGCTCGACCGGGTCCATCCCCAGGGCGAGGGCCAACCGGTCCATCTGCGACTCGTACGCGAAGCAGGCCTGGACCGCGCCGAAGCCGCGCATGGCGCCGCACGGCGGGTTGTTGGTGTAGACCCCGTAGGCGTCCATCACCACGTTGGGCACCTGGTACGGGCCGACGCCGAGGGTGGCGGCGTTGGCCACCACCGCCGGGGTGCTGGAGGTGTACGCCCCACCGTCGAGCACGATGCGGGCCCGGACGTAGACCAGCCGCCCGTCGCGGTCGGCCCCGTGTTCGTAGTGCAGCACGGCGGGGTGCCGGTGCACGTGACCGAAGAACGACTCCTCGCGGGAGTAGACCATCTTCACCGGCCGGCCGGTGCGCAGGGCCAGCAGGCAGGCGTGCACCTGCATCGACAGGTCCTCCCGGGCGCCGAACGCCCCGCCCACGCCGGCCAGGCTCAGCCGCACCTTCTCCGGCGGCAGCGCCAGGCAGGCCGCGACCTGCCGCTGGTCGACGTGCAGCCACTGGGTGGCGATGTAGAGGTCGACGCCGCCGTCGTCGGCGGGCACCGCGAGCCCCGACTCCACTCCCAGGAAGGCCTGGTCCTGCATCCCGACCTCATACCGGCCGGTGACCACCACCTCGGCGGCGGCGACCGGGTCGCCGCGGCGCACCGGCACGTGCCGCACCAGGTTGCCGTGCCCCAGCGGCCCGCCGCCCGGCTCGGAGCCCCCGGTGCGGGGGGCGTCGTCCGCGTCGCCGAGCGGCGTGCCGGCCACGCCGTCGTGTACCCGGGGGGCGTCCGGTGCCAGCGCCGCCTCGGCGTCGGTGACGGCCGGCAGCGGCTGGTACCGGACGACGATGCGGGCCACCGCCCGGCGGGCGGTCTCCGGGTGGTCGGCGGCCACCACCGCGATCGGCTCACCCTGGTAGCGGATCTCGTCGGCGGCCAGCACGGGCTGGTCGGCGAGTTCCAGGCCGTACGTCCGGGCGCCGGGCACGTCGTCGGCGGTGAGCACCGCGTACACACCGGGCAGGGCCAGCGCCGCGCCGATGTCGACGCCGAGGATCCGGGCCCGGGGGTACGGGCCGCGCAGCGTCGCCCCCCACAGCATGTCGTCGGCGTACAGGTCGGAGGAGAACGCGAACTCGCCGGTGACCTTCAGCGTGCCGTCGGGCCGGTGCGGGCTCTGCCCCACCCCGCCGGTGACCGGGCGGGTGCCACTGTGGATGGTCGTCACCGGGTGCCGCGGATCAGCCGGCGGTGCGCCCTACGGGCCCGGCGGGCCAGCGCTTCGGTGTCCGCGGTGCGCAGCTCGCCGTCCTCGACCACCGGCCGCCCACCGACCAGGAGCAGTTCCAGCGGCGCGGGCGGCCCGAAGACCAGGGCGGCGACCCGGTCGTCGATGCCCTCGTGACCGAGCCCGTCGAGCCGCCAGACCGCGATGTCGGCGAGTTTGCCGACCTCCAGGGAGCCCAACTCGTCGGCCCGGCCCAGGCACCGGGCCCCGCCGATGGTGCCCAACGCCAGCGCCTGCCGGGCGCTCAGCGCCGTCGGTCCGCCGCGCAGCCGGGCGACGTAGAGCGCTTGACGCAGCTCCGCGCCCAGGTGCCCGCCCTCCTGGGAGGCGGCCCCGTCGACCCCCAGCCCGACCGGCACCCCGGCGTCGAGCAGGTCGCGCACGGGCGCGATGCCGGCGCCGAGGCGGGCGTTGGAGCTGGGGCAGTGCGCGACGCCGGTGCCGGTGGCGCCGAGGCGGGCCACCGCGGCGGGGTCCAGGTGCACGGCGTGGGCCAGCCAGACGTCGGCGCCGAGCCAACCCAGCCGGTCGGCGTACTCCACCGGGGTGCAGCCGTGGGTGGCCCGGCAGAACCCCTCCTCCTCGACGGTCTCGGCGAGGTGGGTGTGCAGGCGGACGCCCCGGCGGCGGGCCAGGGCGGCGGCCTCGGTCATCAGGGTGGTGGTGACCGAGAACGGTGAGCAGGGCGCCACGGTGATCCGCAGCATCGCGTCGGGGGCCGGGTCGTGGAAGCGGTCGATCGCCTCCTCGGTGGCCGCCAGGGCGGCGTCGGTCCGCTCGACGACGGAGTCCGGGGGCAGGCCGCCGGCGGAGGCCCCGAGGTCCATCGACCCCCGGGCGGCGTCGAAGCGCAACCCGATCTGCCGGGCCGCCTCGATCTCGGCGGCCAGCACGTCGCCGCCGTCGTGCGGGAAGACGTAGTGGTGGTCGGCGGCGGTGGTGCAGCCGGACAGGGCCAGCCAGCCGAGCCCGGCCCCGGCGGCGGCACCGACGATCTCGGCGTCCAGGCCGGCCCAGATCGGGTAGAGCTCGGTGAGCCAGCCGAACAGGTTCTCCTGCTGGGCCAGCCCCCGGGTGGCCCACTGGTAGAGATGGTGGTGGGTGTTGACCAGGCCGGGGGTGACGAGGCAGCCGGTGGCGTCGACCCGGCGAACCGATCGGTGGAACCGGCCGGCGTGCCCGGAGCCGACCGCGGCGATGCGGCCGTCGTCGCCGATCACCACGTGCCCGTCGGCGTATTCGGTGCCGGCGGAGTCCACGGTGGCCACCGCGCAGTTCTCGATCATGATCATGTGCCGGCAGCACCCTTCGTCGCCGCCGCCAGCCGCACCGCGTCGAGGATCGTCTCGTAGCCGGTGCACCGGCACAGGTTGCCGGCCAGCGCCTCGCGGATGTCCGGGTCGGCCGGGTGCGGGTCGCGCTCCAACAGGTCGTGCACCGCGACGATCAGCCCGGGCGTGCAGAAGCCGCACTGCACCGCGCCGGCGTCCAGGAACGCCTGCTGGACCGGGTCGAGCGACCGACCGGCGACCGGCAGGCCCTCCACGGTGACAATCCGCGCCCCCTCGGCCTGCCCGGCGGCGACCAGGCAGGCGCACACCGTCAACCCGTCCAGGTACACCGTGCAGGATCCGCATTCCCCCTGCTCACAGGCGTTCTTCGCGCCGGGCAGGCCGAGCCGTTCCCGCAGCACGTAGAGCAGGCTCTCGCCGGGCCACACGTCGTCGGCCTGCCGGGGCTGCCCGTTGACCGTGCAGTTCAGCCGCATCCGCGCTCCCCTGCGCTCGCCGGGGGTACACCATGGCCCGCGCGGATTGGCGGCGGCACCAGGGCGCCGACCGTCCGCGCCCGCCCGGTCACGTCGGCCGCCCGCGGAGGTCGGCCCACGCCCAGGCCAGGGTCCGCCGGGCCAGCACGGCCAGGGCGTGCCGGCGGTACGCGGCACTACCCCGCACGTCGTCGATCGGCGTCGCCGCCGCCCCGACCAGCTCACCGAACCGCCGCGCCAGCCCGTCGTCGAGCCCCCCGCCCGACTGCCACGGCAGCCGCGCGGCGAGCAGCTCCTCGGCGGCCGGCGCCCGCAAAGGGGTGGGGCCGGCCGAGCCGATGCCGGTGCCCACCCGGCGCACCGCCGGGTCCAGCGCGACCGCGAACGAGCAGACCGCGATCACCATCGCGTTGCGGGTACCCACCTTGGCGAACTGCTCGGCGGCCCCGCCGGTCGGCACCAGCACCGCGGCGATCAACTCGTCGGCGGCGAGCACGCTGCGTTTGGGGCCGGTGAAGAAGCCGTCGACGGCGACCCGGCGGACCCCCCGCACCGACGCGAGCTCGACCTGCGCGCCGGCGGCCAGCAGCGGTGGGTGCAGGTCACCGGCGGGCGACGCGGAGCCCAGGTTGCCGCCGATCGTGCCCCGGTTGCGGATCTGCGGGGACCCGACCGTGCGGGCCGCCATGGCCAACCCGGGCAGCCGGGCGGCCAACTCGTCGACGAGCCGGCGGTACGTCACCCCGGCCCCGACGCGCAACCGGTCGCCGTCGGTGCCCCACTGGGCCAGCTCCGCCACCCGGCTCAGGTCCAGCAGTGCCGGCGGCCGCCGCCGGTCGAAGTTCAGCTCCACCATCACGTCGGTGCCCCCGGCGATCGGCAACGCCTGCGGGTGGGCCGCCCGGGCGGCCAGCGCGTCGGCGAACCCAACGGGGCGCAGGAAATCCACGGCTACCACCGCCCCGCGTCCGACGGCACGTCGTCGCGGGTCACGGTGCCTTCGATCAGCCCGTACGGGCGGTCGGTGGCGACGAACACCTCGCCGGGGTTGTCCAGGCCGAACGGGCTCAGGTCGACCGGCAGGTGGTGCCGGTTCGGCAGGGTCAGCCGGATCTCGGCCACCTCCGGGCGGGCCTGCAGGACCCGGGTGCCCATGGCGAGCAGCGTCTGCTGCAGCGAGCAGCTGTAGGTGCCGACGAACGCCTCGACCAGCGCCGAGCGCACCCCGTCGTACGAAGCCGCCCAGTCGGTGTGCGGCGCGGCCCGGTCGGTGTCCGGCGCCAGGTGCCGCCAGCGGGCGTCGACGGCGGTGGCCAGCACCCGGTCGGTGGTTTCCGGCAGGGTCGTGTACCGGTCCCGGACGTAGCCGGTGAACTCCGAGGCGGTGGAGTTCAGCAGCACCAGGCCGGTCAGGCCGGAGACCACCCGCAGCCGCTGCCCGTCGTAGTTGACCGTGGCGGTGCGGGTCTCGCCGCCGGTCCGTTCGAACGAGTGCGGGCCGAGCTGGCGCCAGCCGAACTGCTCGATGGTGACCTCGGCGTGCCCGATGGCGTGCAGGGTCCGCACGAAGTGCCGGGCCAGCCGGGCGCCGAAGTCCTCGATCTGGCCGACGCCGTGCTGGCGGGCGAAGGCGTACACCGTGTTCTTCTGCGAGTCGGTCGGCAGCACCTGCGAGTTGTCGCCGCTGTGGTGGGTCGCGGCGAGGTCACCGGCGAGGGCGATGGAGACGTTCAGGTCGGTCAGCGCGTGCCGGACCCCGTCCCGGGCGATGTGCACCAGCCGGGTCTCGGCCTTGCCGTAGCGGTTGTCGCCCAGCACGATGGCCACGCCTCAGCTCCCCCGGTAGGTGGTGTAACCGTACGGGCTGAGCAGCAGCGGGATGTGGTATCCGCGCTGCGGGTCGTGCACGTGGAAGGCGACCGTGATCTCCGGGAAGAACGCCGCACCGCCGAGGTACGGCTCCACGTAGAACACCAGCCGGTACCCGCCGGCCTGCCAGTGGTGCAGCGGCACCCATTCCCGCAGCCGCCCGTCGGTGTCGGTGCGGCCCTCGGAGATCATCGACCAGCCGTCAGCGTCGCGCCGTTCCAGCCGCACGTACACGTCGCGGGCCGGTTCACCCTTGACGGTGTCCAGGATGTGGGTGGAGATCCGGGCGTACCCGTCGGCGCCGTCATTCATCGAACAGCCTCTCCAGCCGCAGCAGTGCGATCTTGCGCAGCTCCTCCCGCACGATCCGGCGTTCGGTCGGCTCGTCGTGGCGCAGCCGGGCCCGCGCCGCGGCGAGCAGTTCGGTGTCGCCGCGACCGCTGGCGAAGATCAGGAACAGGTGGCCGAAACGCTGCTCGTACTCCCGGTTCGCCCGCGCCAGCGCCGCCCGGGTGGCCTCGTCGGCCCGCTCGACACCGGACTGCTCCCGCCGCGACCACGCCGCCTCAAGGTCGGCGCCGGAGGCCCGTTCGCCGATCCGCGGGTGGGCGGCGAGTGCCTGCGCGACCTGCTCCCAGCTCAGCGCCCGCAGCGCGGCGTCGGCGGCGGCCAGCAGGGCCACCCGGTGCGGGTACGGCCGCCCGCCGACCAGCCGCGCCGCCCAGTCCGGTACCGCGCAGCAGGCCAGCAGCGCCGCCCGCGCCTCGGCGACGGGCAGGACGTTGAAGTCGGCCACCGTCGAACCGGCCACCTGCTCCACCGCGCCACCCCCTCGGACCGACAGTAACCGCGCCCGCAACTCAGGCCGACAGTAACCGCGCCCGCCCCCCGGGGCCGACAGTAAACCGCGCCTAGGCGCCGCTGTCCCCGGACCGGTGGTGCACCGGCCCGGTGGTCGCGGACAGCGGGACCCCGGGCCCGCCCCAGCGGGCCGCGACGATTTCCGCGCCGATGCTCAGCGCGGTCTCCTGCGGCGTACGGGCGCCCAGGTCCAGGCCGATCGGCGAGTGCAGCCGGGCCAGCGCGGCCGGGCCGACGCCGGCCCCGCGCAGCCGGGCCAGCCGGTCGTCGTGGGTGCGGCGGGACCCCATCGCCCCGACATAGGCCAGCGGCAGGTCCAGGGCCACCCGCAGCAGCGGTACGTCGAACTTCGGGTCGTGGGTCAGCACGCAGACCACGGTGCGCCCGTCCACCCGCCCGGCGGCCGCCTGCGCGGTCAAATACCGGTGTGGCCAGTCGACGACCACCTCGGCGGCGTCGGGGAACCGGCGGGCGGTGGTGAAGACCGGCCGGGCGTCGCAGACGGTCACCCGGTAGCCGAGGAAGGCGCCGATCCGGGTCACCGCCGCCGCGAAGTCGATCGCCCCGAACACGATCATGCGCGCCGGCGGGGCGTACGACTCGACCAGGACCGCCAGCCCGGTGCCGCGCCGCTGCCCGTCCGGGCCGTAGCGCAGCACGCCGGTCCGCCCGGCGGCGAGCAGGCCGCGCCCGTCGTCGCCGGCCGCGTCGTCGAGGCGGCCGGAGCCCAGCGTGCCGGCCCGCCGGTCCGCCCACAGGGCCAGCCGGCGGCCGACCCGGCCGGGTGGTCCGGCGACGCAGGTCAGGGTGGCCACCGGGGTCCCGGCGGTGATCGCGTCGGCGACCTCGGCGAGGTGCCCGAAGGTGTCGCGGTCCACCCGGGAGACGAACAACTCGATGGTGCCGCCGCAGGTCAGTCCCACGCCCAGGGCCTCGTCGTCGCTGACGCCGTAGCGCACGAGGCGCTCGGCGCCGCCGGCCGCCACCTCCCGGCACTGCTCGTAGACGGCCGCCTCGACGCAGCCGCCGGAGACGCTGCCCACCGCGCTGCCGTCCGGGCCGACCAGCATCGTCGCGCCCGGCTGCCGCGGCGCGCTGTGCCAGGTCGCGGTGACGGTGGCCATCCCCACCGGCGCCCCGGCGCGCCACCAGGGCAGCAGGTCGTCGAGGACGTCACGCATGGCGTTCCGGGGAGGTATCCCGGTCCCGGTCGGCGTGCCGGTGGCCCTGCGGGGCGCGATCGGCGTCCGGCGCGCGGTCCAGGTCGGCGTCGTCGGCGACGTCGGCGACGTCGACCAGTCGGACCCGGGCGGCGTGCGCGCGCAGGTACGGCCGGGCACCCACGTCGCCGAGGGCCAGGTCGGCGACTCCGCTCCAGTGCCGCCGGCCGAGCAGGACCGGGTGCCCACGCCGCCCGCGCGGGTAGCCGGCCAGGACCAGCGCGTCGGCCATCGCCAGCGGGTCCGGGCCGGCGGCGG
>DASVVF010000166.1:0-15059 GCA_036386695.1 Catenuloplanes sp.
GCCGACCGGCGGCGCGACCCACCGACGCGCTGCCCTCGGTGCTCGGCGCGGTGGTGGCCGGCGCCGTCCTGGTGCTACTGCTCGCCGCGCTGCGCCGGGCCCGGGCGCAGTCACCGGCGGTCGATCCGGTCACCCTGGTGGCGGGTCGGGCGCCGAGGCTGCTCGACCGGCGGGCGTTCCTCGGCACCGCCGCCCTGGTCGGCTCCGGCACGGTGCTCACCGGCGGCGCCGCCGCCGCCGTACGCCGCACCCGTGGTGGCGCCGCGGCCCGCTCCCGCAGCGCGGTGACGCTGCCCGCCCCGGCCGACCCGGCCCCGCCGCTGCCGCCCGGCCTCGGCGCGGACTTCTACACCCGCAACGCGGACTTCTACCGGGTCGACACCGCGCTGACCGTTCCGAACCTCGACGTCGACAGCTGGCGGCTGCGGCTGCACGGGATGCTGGACCGACCGGCCGAGTTCTCCTTCGCCGACCTGCTGGATCGGCCCCTGGTGGAACGGGACATCACCCTGAACTGTGTCTCCAACGAGGTCGGCGGTCCGTACATCGGCACCGCCCGGTGGCTCGGCGTGCCGCTGGCGCCGCTGCTGCGGGAGGCCGGCATCCGGCCCGGCGCCGACCAGGTGGTGGCCCGCTCCGCCGAGGGGATGACCATCGGTACGCCGGTGGAGACCGTCATGGACGGCCGGGACACGCTGCTCTGCGTCGGCATGAACGGCGAGCCTTTGCCGCTGGAGCACGGTTTCCCGGTGCGGATGCTGACCCCCGGGTTGTACGGGTACGCCGGCGCCTGCAAATGGATCACCGAGATCGAGCTGTCCACCTTCGCCGCCTTCGACGTGTACTGGGTCAAGCGCAAGTGGGCGGCGCGCGCCCCGGTCAAGACCGCGTCGCGGATCGACCGGCCATTGCCGTTCTCCCCGGTGCCGGCCGGCCCGGTCCGGGTGGCCGGGGTCGCCTGGGCGCAGGGCCGGGGCATCCGCGCCGTCGAGGTCCAGGTGGACGGGGGCGACTGGAAGCCGGCGACGCTGCTGCCGGTGCCCTCCACGGTCACCTGGGTGCAGTGGCGATACGACTGGCCGGACGCCGCCGCCGGCCCGCACACCCTGCGGGTACGGGCCACCGACGGCACCGGCGAGGTGCAGGCCGAGCAGCGGGTCGCCCCGTTCCCCGACGGCGCCACCGGCTGGCACACGCTGACCGTCACCGTGGGGTAGCCGTGCGCCGGCCGTCCCGGCGGCCCGGCCGGGACTAGATTGGGTGGCGGATCCGCGGGAAGGGGGCCGACCATGCCGATCGCGACCATCAACCCGGCAACCGGCGAGCTGCTGAAAAGCTTCGACCCCCTGCCGCCGGAGCGGATCGACGGGGCGATCGCCCGCTCCGTCGAGGCCTTCGCGGAGTTGCGCGCCACCACGTACGCCCAGCGCGCCGGCTGGCTGCGGGCCGCGGCCGACCTGCTCGACGCGGACCGCGACCAGGTGGCCGCGCTGATGACCACCGAGATGGGCAAGACGCTGGCGGCGGCGAAGGCCGAGGTGACCAAGTGCGCCGGCGCCTGCCGCTTCTACGCCGAGCACGCCGAGGGGTTCCTGGCCGACGAACCGGCCGACGCGGCAGCCGTCGGCGCCGCCCGGGCGTACCTGCGGTACCAGCCGATCGGGCCGGTGCTGGCGGTCATGCCGTGGAACTTCCCACTGTGGCAGGCGATGCGGTTCGCCGCGCCGGCCCTGATGGCCGGCAACGTGGGCCTGCTCAAGCACGCCTCCAATGTGCCGCAGACCGCGCTGTATCTGGGCGGGCTGTTCGCCCGCGCCGGTTTCCCGGCGGGCGCCTTCCAGACCCTGCTGGTCGGCTCCGACGCCGTGGAGCGGGTGTTGGCCGACCCCCGGGTCCGGGCGGCCACCCTCACCGGCAGCGAGGGCGCCGGGCGCGCCATCGCGGCGGTCGCCGGCCGGGAGCTGAAGAAGACGGTGCTGGAACTCGGCGGCAGTGACCCGTTCGTGGTGATGCCCTCCGCCGACCTGGACCGGGCCGCGGCGGTGGCGACGACGGCCCGCTGCCAGAACAACGGCCAGTCGTGCATCGCCGCGAAGCGGTTCATCGTGCACACCGACGTCTACCACGAGTTCGTGGACGCGTTCGTGACGAAGATGTCCGCGCTGACGGTGGGCGACCCGATGGCCGAGAGCACCGATGTCGGGCCGTTGGCCACCAGGCAGGGCCGCGAGGACGTCGAGGAGCTCGTGCGGGACGCGGTCGAGCGCGGCGCCAAGGTGCTCTGCGGCGGCCGGCGCGGCGCCGGCGCCGGCTGGTGGTACCCGCCGACCGTGGTG
Source organism: Catenuloplanes sp. (assembly GCA_036386695.1). Classification (GTDB taxonomy): domain Bacteria; phylum Actinomycetota; class Actinomycetes; order Mycobacteriales; family Micromonosporaceae; genus DASVVF01. The sequence goes on from DASVVF010000166.1 coordinate 2,337, forward strand.
GCCGACCTGACCCCACAGATGCGGATGTACACCGAGGAGGTGTTCGGGCCGGTGGCCGGCGTCTACCGGGTGTCGTCGTACGACGAGGCGGTGCGGCTGGCCAACGACAGCCCGTACGGCCTGGGCTCCAACGCCTGGACCGGGGACCCGGCCGAGCAGGAGCGCTTCGCCGCCGACCTGGACGCCGGCATGGTGTTCATCAACGGCATGACCACGTCGTACCCGCAGCTGCCCTTCGGCGGGGTGCGGAACTCAGGATACGGCCGGGAGTTGGCGGCGGTCGGCATCCGGGAGTTCTGCAACGCCAAGACCGTCTGGGTCGGTCGGCCCGGGTAGCCGGCCCGGTCACCCGGCCAGCCGCGGCCCGGTCACCCGGCCGGCCCCGGCTCGTCGGCGGCCGGCCCCGGCTCGTCCGTCGGTCGGGGCTCGAGAAACTCCGGGGTGTCCTCGTCCGGGCCGCCGCCGGTGGCCAGCTGCGGCACGGTGCTGTCGTCGCGTACCGCGGCGGCGACCTCGGGGGTCTCCTCCAGGGGTTGTCGCTCCATCTGCCGTCCTTTCCGTTCGGGCGCCCGAGCACTCAGGCCGGGTTCCGGTGCCCGGGTAGGCCGTCGCGGACCCCGCGCAGCGACGGCCGGCCGGCGCGCATGGCCGGGCTGCGGGTGCCGGCGCCCTTCACCATGCCGGCCAGCAGGTCGTCCACGGCGGCCAGCGCGTCGTACCGGGGCTTCCAACCGAGTTCGGTGGCGGCGCGGGTGCAGTCCATCAGCGGCACGGCGGCGGCGAGGTCGACCCAGCCGGGGTCGGTGGGTTGCAGTCGGGCCCGCCAGCTGGCGGCGGCCAGCGCCCGCAGCACCGGCAGCGGCACCGGTACGGTCCGGCCGCGCAGGTGTCGGGCGATCAGGTGTCCGTCCAGGACCGGGGCGGTGGCGATGTTGAAGGCGCCGGTCGCGTCACTGCGCAGGGCGCGCAGGTACGCGTCCGCCACGTCGTCGGCGTGCACGGCCTGGGCGCGCAGCCGGCGGTGCGCGGGTACGACCGGCAGCCGCCCGAATCGCAGCAGCGACACCGGTGCCAACGGCCCGAGGAACAGGCGGGTGATCTCCGCTCCGGCGTCGTGCTGGAAGATCAGGGCCTGCCGCAGCCGGGTGACCCGCAGCTCGGGGCGGTCGCGTTCGGCCTCGTCGAGCATCGCCTCGACCGTTGCCTTGTCCACGCTGTACGACGATGTGGGCACCCCGGTCGTGGGATGCGACTCGTCGACCGGGTGGTCCTTCGGTCCCGGCGCGTAGGTGCCCACCGAGGACGCGTACACGAGTTTGTCGACGCCGGCGCGCCGCATCGCGGTGAGCAGGTGCCGGGTGCCGTCGACATTGGTCCGCCGCAGCCGGGCGCGGTCGTGACTGGGTTGGATCTGCCAGGCCAGGTGGACGACCGCGTCGACGCCGTCGAGCCATTCCGCGACCCGGTCGACCGCCAGCGGGTCGCCGAGGTCGGCGGCGTGCCAGCGCACCTGGTCGTACGGCTCCCCGGCGCCGGGCACCGGCGGGCGCCGGGCGATCCCGCTGAGGGCGAGATCGGACTCCGTGCGCAGCCGCCGCAGCACCGCTGTTCCGACATTTCCCGTCGCACCCGTCACGGCGATCCGCATGGTTCCGCTTCTACCCGCGATCGGGTCCGTCATGCCACCGGCCCCCACCGGTGTCCACGGCCCGGTGTCCACGGCCCGGTGTCCACGGCTCGGTGTCCACGGCTCGGTGTCCACGGCCCGGTGTCCAGCGGCCCGGTGTCCAGCGGCCGCCCGGGGGGTCGACGGCGGAATGTCCGCAACGTTTCCGGCGGACGACGGCCGGGTGTCGCCGAAGGGTGTCCCGGAACCGCCCAGACGTATCGTTCCGGCGTTGCGTCGCGCAATCTGGACACCGGCTGCGCGCAGCGGATCGACTGTGTGTAATGCGACACATACATTTCGGTGAACATGACGGGTGGCCGTGCCGCCGCGAGGCGGGCACGACACAGGCCGGTCGCGGCGCCATTGGCAGCGCCGTGCGGCCGCGACGTCAAGCGATGCGAGCCGATGCAGGAGGCATTGTGACCCAGCTATCGGAATTCGAGCGGGACGCCGAGCGGGCGGTGCAGGCTCTGCGCATCGCCGCCGACTACCTGTCCGGTGAAAATTATGAAAGCTATGGCGCGGTCTCGCCGCGCGAGTCGGTCATGTTCCACGAGGGGCTGGCCGCCGCCGAGCGGGTGCTGAGCTATCTCGGCTCGCTGCGTCGCCCGGGCGACGGGGCGTCCGCGGCCAACCCGGGCTGGTCGTCGACCTGGGCCGACTGGTGCCCGCACCGCGCCCCCCGGCTGACCGGCGGCTTCCCGCTGCGCCACCGGCACGGCGACCCGGGGGAGTAGGCCCCGGGTCGCCCGCGGGTGCGGCCACCCGACCGATTCCGGTCAGGTCAGGGCTGGTTCACGGGTTGCGTCCCGGGCTGGTGCCGGTGAAGTGGCCGCAGTTGCGCTCGCCGTGCAGGCAGTCCCGGACGAGCTGGTCGAGGGTCCGCTGGTCCCAGATGTTCCAGAAGTCGACATGGATCGAGTTCTCGTTGCCCGAGGAGAGGGTGATGTTGCCCGTCGTTGTCCCGACCCGGTAGACGATGTTGAACCGCATGCCTACCAACGCGACGGGGAAGTCGGCCGGGCACGCGCCGCTCTTCGGGTAGCGCAGGTTCGGTAGGGCGTTGCCGGTGGTGTTTCGCCCGTTCCAGCACGGCGGGAAGGGCACACGCACCTGGATGTGGCCGGACGCGCAGTTCCGCGGGATGGTCTTGCCGATCTGCGTGTTGTCGGAGCAGCCCCACTCGATCCGCCCCTCCCGCTGGGCCGCGGTGGTGGCCGCCGAGTTGCCGATGATGATCCGCATGTCCGGCGGGAACGACCGCTGCTGGTTCGGGGCGCCGGCCGAGGTGGTGTAGTAGACGATCGCACTGGTGGGATTGATCTTTCGTCCGTTCTGGTACAGCGCGGGTGCCCAGTAGGCGGCCCGGTCGTTCTTGGCGCAGGTGCTCGTCACGCCGTTCAGGCTGGCGTAGGTGGAGTTCGCCCTGGCGCCGACGTTGCCGAAGAAATCGTGCAGGTGGGAAGCGCCCGGCCTGCCGGGATAGAGAATCGGGTCGTCCGGCAGCGAGTGGGAGTACTTGCAGTCGATTTTCCACAGGCCGGCCGCGGCGGCGCTCGCGTTGGGCGAGTTGCCCACCACCAGCCACGCCGCGCTCAGCACGGTCACCAATGCCGTAACGGCGGCGAGCAGTCTTCTGCTGGGCATGAACGCATTCCTCCAAGTCGATGTGCTAAGCGGTGCGGTTCGAGGCGGCAGCCGACGCTTCCGAGGCGTGGTGGTAAGGCGCGGGCCAGCTTTCCGTAGTCATTAGAATATGCCTCGAAAGCACCACAAGCGTCAATGTCTTGGAGAAGATTCGCGCGACGGTCCGCGATTACCCGGCCCGCCCCCCCACCGGGATCTTCGCTGGTAGTCCGGTGGTCGCCGGCATCCCTGCGGGGGCCGGCGGTGCGGGGGCGGTCGGCAGTGGCCGCCGCTCGGGAGGTCATCCGTCACGCTGCGTCCCACTGCGGTAGCCCGTTGTCGGCCGTTATCCCCCGGGGGTCGTCCGGTATCCCCCCGGGGGATTCCTCCGGTCCTCGCAGAGCGCGGGACCCGGCGGATGTGAGCGCTATCAGCGGATGGTGTGAGCGCAATCAGGCGAGCCGGCGCGCCACGCCGCAACCCACCCCGGCGGTGACTGCCGGCCTAGGAGGACCTCGGTGCCGGCTCCCCGCTCGGCGCGGCGCTGTCGTCCGGTGCCGGCTCGGTCGGTTCCGCCGACGCCGGGTTGCCGGAAGCCCGGTCGCAGGCCGGCCAGGCCCGGAAATCGCGCTCGACGGCCCATTCCCGATGCGCGTTCTGGATGTTCCACTCCGGGTCGTAGGCCTGCAACGGGGTGCCGTTGTACTTGCGCAGCACGGCGTCCGAGAGTTGGAACACACCCCAGTTCCGGCTGAGGTTGACGTTCGGCAGGACCCACAGCGGGTCGAGGTAGGAGGCACAGTCGGCGATCCGGACGGCCTTCTCGGGGTCTTCGACGAACACCTCGCGGATGCGCTGCGCCACCTTCTCCTTCGGCCAGGTCGCCATGCTGACCTTCTGCTCGTACAGCGCCCGCTTGGTCGGGTCGTCGACCACCCCGTTGACCGTGAGACCGGCCAGCACCTGGAACGCGGTCACCCGCTTGAGGGTTTCCGGCCCGAACTCACCGTCGACGCCCACCTTGGTGCCGGCCTTCTTCAGCAGGTTCTGCACCTCGCGCACGCATTCGTCGTGCCGGCCCATGCCGATCTCCGCCTTGCAGGCGGGGGAGAACAGCAGGCGGTTGTCGCGGGTCACGGTGGCATTTCCGATCGGACTGGTCATCCAGGCCGTCGCGCCGAGGACCGCCACGACGCCGAGGACGGCTGCCAGCACCAGGGCCCGCCGCTGTCGCCGCCGCCCGGTACCCGCCGGGTCGGTACCCGCCGGGTCGGTACCCGCCGGGGCGGTGCCCGCCGGGGCGGTGCCCGCCGGGGCGGCCGGCTGCGCCGGGCCGGTGCCTGCCGGGCCGGCGCCGGTCGGGGTCGTCGTCCGATCGCCGTCGACATCCGCCCCCGGCGTGGGCGCTGCCGGGGACGTCAACGCCATGGCCGCGGTCGATGCTTCGGTTTCGGTCGGCGCGCCGGCGACGGTTTCGGTTGGCGCGCCGGCGGCGTCGTCCAGGCCGTTCGGCGGCAGTGCCTCCCGGCTGGCGTCGGCCAGCGCCCAGAGGCGGTGCAGCTCGCGCAGTTCCTGGCGGGTGGCGCCGCAGACCTTGGCGAACGCCTGGATGACGCCGTAGTCGGGCGGCACGCTGGTGCCCGCGCAGTAACGGTGCAGGCTGGAACCACTCACCCCGGCGCGCTTGCCCAGCGCGTCGAAGCTCCGACCGGTGCGATCTTTGAGCATGCGCAAGTGAGCCGCAAACTGCTCAATCTCGTCAGAACGTCCCATGTCTCCCCCTGCAAAGCGCCAGACCAGACAGAAGGTATCCCAGGAACGTGTGAGTGCCGACGACGGCCTTGGGGTTTAACAGATTCATCCCCATTGCCGTACGCATAGTGAGATGCGGCAGGCGCCCGCCTCGTACAATTCCGGTTATTCCCGGATGATTGCGGCGTACCGCCATTAATCATTTGGCGCCCAACGGGCGCTGGTCGCGGCCGGTGCGGCTCGCCGCCCTACTGGCACCAGGCGGCGAGCCTTACCGGCGTCGCGACGCCGTGATCCCGTCGCACCGTTGCAGCGGCACGACGGGAATCATGATCAGCTCGCCAGCACCCCCGATTTTCCCTGCTGGCAGGACTGATCCGGCATCGGCATTCCGCCCGGTCGCCAGTCGCGCTGTCGACTCTCCGGTAACGGCGGAATGCGTCTTCGTCGTTCAGTTTCGTTCTGCGCAGACTGTGCCGGGCGGCGACCCGGCCGGGCAAGGGACGTTGCCGCGTTCGGGACGCCGGGACGCCGCAGGCGCCTTGACCTGCCCAAACAGTCGGGTTCTGGGATGGTGGTGGGACAGTGTGACCGGTGGCGCGACGGCGGCGTCAGCCGGCGCGGCCCACTACGTGGACGCTGTCGCCACCGGCGAAGGTACCGCCGTCGACGAGATGCCCGGTCAGCGTGAGATCGACCTGGCCGCCGTGATCGCCGACCGCCCCGGCCAGCGCGGCGCCGTCGAACCACACGAGCAGCTGCCGCTGGCCGGAAGGTCCGGTGACGGCGGTGGAGTGCCGCGGCGCCACCAGGGCCCCGTCGACGAGCAGGCGGACCGTGTCGGTCGCGACGGCGGCGGACCCGGGCGGCAGGGTCACCCCGGCCGTCACCGGCGGCCGCCAGTGACCGGTGCCGGCCAGCCACACCCCCGGCCGCACCACCACCCGCGCGGCGATCACCGGACCGGTACGCAGGTGCGGGGCGGGGGGCGTCGCCATCGCGGTGCCGAGGAAGAAGCTGGTGTGCGGCGGCTGGTTGTAGCCCACGTTCTGCCAGGCCACCCCGAGCCGGTACACCGGGTCGTGCATCAGCGTGCGGATCCGGTGCGCGCTCGGCGTGGTGGTGGCGTACAACCGCAGCGCGCTGCTGTCCGCGGTTCGCCAGATCACCTCTTCGCGCCAGTCGCCGAGCAGGTCGGCCTGCAGACCCGGGTTGCCCTTGGTGCCGTTGTTGGCCAACGTGCCGGTCGCGGTGAGCAGGTTCGCGGTCCGGCCGGTGGCCGGGTCCCACTCGCCGATCGTGCCGACCCCGACGCCGCGCTCGACATCGAAGTCGTGGTCCAGGATCTCGCGGCTCAGGTCGCCGTCCCACCAGACGGCGAAGTTGGCCGCCGGGATCGCGGTCGACAACCGGGTGCCGGACGCGGCGTACAGGTTGCCGGTCGGGCTGTTCCATTCCCCGTCGACCGCCCACGCCTCGGCGCCGGGATGGTTCGGGTCGATGTCGGCGGCGGTGCCCCGGCCGGTGTCGATGCCGGTGAAGCGGCCCCAGTGGATCGCGCCGGTCGCGGCGTCGCGCAGTTCCATCCCGTGGGCGGCGGTCGGGTTCTCGTGCACCCCGAACACCTCCAGCCCCGGCCGGGCGGGATCCAGGTCGCCCAGGTGCAGAGCGTCACCATGACCCAGCCGGGTGTTCCACAGCCCGGTGCCGTCGTCGTCCAGCGCCATCGCCCCGTACACGATCTCGTCGCGGCCGTCGTTGTCGACGTCGCCCACGGACAGGTTGTGGTTACCCTGCCCGGCGTAGTCGCCGTTGCCCTCCCGTGCGCTGTCGAACGTCCACCGCCGGGTCAGCTTGCCCGCCCGCCAGTCGTAGGCGGCCAGCACGGTGCGGGTGTAGTAGCCGCGGGCCATCACGAAGCTGGGTCGCTCACCGTCGAGGTACGCCACCCCGGCCAGGAACCGGTCGACCCGGTTTCCGTAGCAGTCGCCCCAGTCGCACGGGTCGCCCCGCCCGGGCTGGTAGTCCGTGGTGGTCAGTGCCTTCCCGTCGCGCCCGTCGAAGACGGTCAGGTACTCGGCCCCGGTCAGTACGTACCCGGTGCTGTTGCGGTGGTCGGCGGCCGGGTCGCCGATCACCGTCCCGGCGCCGTCGGTGGTGCCGTCGGCGGTCTTGGCGACCACCTCGGCCCGCCCGTCGCCGTCCAGGTCGTAGACGAGGAACTGGGTGTAGTGGGCGCCGGCGCGGATGTTGCGGCCCATGGCGATGCGCCACAGGCGGGTGCCGTCCAGGGTGTACGCGTCCAGGAACACCTCGCCGGTGTAGCCGGCCACCGAGTTGTCGTGCGAGTTCGACGGGTCCCACTTGACCACCAGCTCGTAGCGGCCGTCGCCGTCGAGGTCGCCGGTGCTCACGTCGTTGGCGTGGTAGGTGAACGGCTTCCCGTCCGGCGTGGTCGCGTCCGGCGGCCGTTGCAGGGGGATGTCGAGGTGGGCAGCGGCCCACGGGCGCACCGCCGCCGAGCGGGCCGTCTCCCGTCCGCCGACCACGGCGGCGACGGTGTACGCCGAGGTCGCCCCGCCGGCCGGGTCGAGGAGGTTGGTCGCGCCGGTGACCGGGGAGCCGGCCACCCGGCGGCCGTCGCGGTACACGTGGAACGTCACGCCGTCCGGGTCGGTGCCCAGCAGGCGCCAGCTGACCAGTGTCCCGGTCCCGGTGGGCACCGCCACCAGGCCGCGGTCCAGGCGCTCCTGCTGGCGCGGTGGCCGGTGGGTGACCGGCGACGTCACCACCGGGCCGGCCGCGGATAGACCGCCGGTGGCCACCGCGTACACCCGGTAGAAGAACGCGCGGTGTGGCGGCGTCGGGTCGGTGTACCGGCGGTCTTCGCTGGTCGCGATCTTCTCGAACGGCCCGCCGGCGGCCTCGGCGCGGTACACGTAGTACCGCAGCGCCTGGGCGGCGGGCAGCCAGCGCAGCGTCGTTCCCCGCGCCGTGGTGCGCTCCAGGGCGACGCCACGCGGTGTGCCCGGCGGTGCCACCGAGGGGTCGCGTACGGTCGCGGCCACGGTGTCGCCCCGCGACGATTCGAGCCCGTCGCCGTTGACCTGACTCACCGCGTACACATAGGACAGCCCGAGTTCGGCGGCGTGGTCGGTGAAGCCGCTCGTCGTCGGTTCGGCGATCGCGGTGAACGGCCCGTCGGCCGACGCGGCGCGGTGGACGCGGTAACGCGCCGCCCCGGCGACCGGGGTCCACCGCAGGGCGACCGCCGGCCGCCCGGTGACGGTGACGCCGGTGACCAGCAGGCCGGTCGGCCGGGGCAGCGGCACCACCTCCACGGCGTTGACCCGGCCGTCGCGGCCGAAGGTCAGGTCGAGCCGCCCGTCGGTCACCGTGACGACGGTGCGCAGGCTGGAGAACCGGCCGGCCGGCGACAGGATGGTGCCGCGGGGCGCCCCCTCGGCGCTCACGCTGGTGGTGCTGTTCGCGCTCTGGTCGCCGGAGATCACGGTGACGTGGTGGTCGCCGGCGGGCAGGTCCACCGAGAAGGTGTACGCCGGGCCGACCGTGAAGTCGCGCCGCAGGGGGTCGGGGGCGCCCCGGTCCCGGAATGCCACCACCCGGTCCAGGCCGTAGCCGCGCCCGGTGTCGTAGCCGGTGGTGTTGGCGACCTGCAGGTAGCCCTCGGCCACCGGGCTCGTCGCCGAGCCGAAGTCGAAGCGCAGTCCGCCGGCGGGGTCCGGGAGCGCCGCCACCGCGCCGCCGGTGGGTAGGCACAGCATGGTCCCGGCGGTGCTGGTCAGGACGGCGGTGGCCAGGCGGGGCAGCAGGTTCATGCGGGTCTCCGCATCGACGTATCGACACATATTGAAACGTTCTAACGCGGACGGTAGCACCCTCCCGATCTCGAAGGAATCGACTTCCCGGCACCGTCCACAGCCCAACGGCCGAGGTGACCGGGCGGCTCGACGGACCCGCGTACCCCCGCACCGGGCGGCTCGACGGCCCCCCACCACGCACCGGAGCGCGGACCGGGTCGTCCGGTCCGCGCTCCGCCGTGCGGTCAGCGGATCGTTCCGCCGATGGTTGTCGAACTAATCGTGGGCGATCGCGGTGAGCACGTTGACCCGGGCCGCGCGGATCGCCGGCAGGATCGCCGCCAGCACTCCGACCAGGCCGGCGAGCACGAAGTACGTCCCCATCGCGGTCCACGGCACCGCGAACGCGGTGATGCCGTCGTCCTTCAACGCCCGCACCACGGCAGCACCCAGGCCGGTGCCGACCACCAGCCCGAGCAGGGCTCCGAACAGCGAGATCACCACCGCCTCGACGGTGACCATGCGTACCATCTGGCCCCGTTTGAGGCCGATCGCCCGCAGCAGACCCAGCTCCCGGGTGCGTTCCAGCACCGACAGCGCCAGCGTGTTGATGATGCCGAGCACCGCGATCAGGATGGCCAGCGCCAACAGGATCTGGATCATGTTGACCAGGGAGTCCAACTGGGCGGCCTGCTGGTCCACGAAGGCCGACCGGTCGGCCACGTTCACCTCCGGGCTGTCCGCCAGCAGGGCCGCGACACCGGTGCTGACCGCGCTGACCGAGCCGCCCGGGGCGACCGTCACATACCCGTACGCCGGCTGGTCGGTCCGGAAGTTCTTCGTCACCGCGGCGGGAAAGAGCCAGCCGTCGTTGACGTCGCCGCGCGGGTAGATGGCCGCCACGGTGAAGGACGCCAGCTCGCCCCGGGAGAACTGCACCCGTACGGTGTCGCCGACCTTCACGCCGGCCTCCGTCGCCGACTCGTTGTCCACCACGAGCTGGTCCGCCCGCAGCGGTCCGAGGCTGCCGCCGCTCGCCGTCATGGAGAACATCCGCGCGAACGTCGGCAGGTCGGTCACCGCGTGCACGAAGGTCTGCTTGCCGTTGATCGCGGCGCGGTCGAAGTAGTCACCGGCGACCGCCGCCACCCCCGGCAGCGCCTGCGCCTTCGTCAGCACCGCCGGGTCGAAGGTGGCCGGTCCGGAGCTGCCGTCCCCAGAGATGATCAGATCGGTCTTGACCTGCGTGTCGACGATCTGATGCAGGCTCTTGGTGACCGAGTCCAGGATCACGTTCACCCCGGTGATCAACGCCAGGCCCACCATCAGCGCGGCCGCCGTGATGGCGGTGCGCCGCGGGTTGCGTCCGGAGTTGAGCCGCCCCAGCTTGCCCGGGACCGACCAGGAGAACGCCCGGCCCAGCACCGAGACGACCGGCCGCGCGATGATCGGCGTGAGCAGGGCCACCCCGATGAACGACACCAGCACGCCGACCAGGATGAACGTCAGCGTGTTGCCGTCCTGCCCGGCGAGGCCGAGGCCGAGTACGGTGCCGCCGATGGCGGCGATCACGGTGCCGGCGATGGTCAGCCGGGTCAGCGGCCGGTCCGGGGTGGCCGCCTCCTGCAGCGCCGCGATCGGCGGGATGCGCGATGCCCGCAGCGCCGGCAGCAACGCCGCCACCACGGTGACGATCACGCCCACCCCGAAGGCGCTGATCACCGCACTGGGCGGCACGCCGATGCCGGCCAGTTGCAGTCCGCCGGTGCCGATGCTGCTGAACAACCACGCCAGCAGAGCGCCGACACCGATGCCGGCGCCCAACCCCACCACGGAGGCGATCAGCCCGATCGCCACCGCCTCCACCATGACCGACCCGATCATCTGCCGCCGGCTGGCCCCGACGGCCCGCATCAGGGCCAACTCGCGGGTGCGCTGGGCGACGATGATCGAGAACGTGTTCAGGATCAGGAAGATGCCGACGAACAACGCCACCGCGGCGAAGCCCAGCAGGAAGTAGTTGAAGAACTTGAGCCCCTCGCGGAACTCGGCCGTGGTCTCGCTGGTGAGCTCGGCACCGGTCTTGACCTCGAAGTCGGCCCCCAGCGCGGCCGCCACCGCCGTCTTGAGCTGGGCCGGCGACGTGCCGGGTGCGGCCTTGACGTCGATGTTCGAGTAGACACCCGACTGACCGAGCATCAACTCCTGGGCGACGGGTTCGGTGAAGGCGACCTCCTGGGTGCCACCCAGGCTGTCCTGCCCACCGCTGTAGCCCCAGACCCCCACCAGGGTGAACATCCGTTTCGGCTGCAGCGTCAGCACGCCGACCTGGTCGCCCACCTTGAGACCGGCGGCCTTGGCCACCGCCGCGTTGACGGCGATCTCACCGGCGGCGGTCGGGCCGCGGCCTTCGCGGAGCTGGACGAAGTCGTCGGTCCCCACCCAGTTCCCGCCCAGCCTGGGCGGACCGAACGTGGTGAGCACCTTGCCGTTGGCCCCGATCACCCGGGCACCGTCGGTGGTGACCAGACCGGTGGCCTTCGCCACCCCGGGCACCGCGGCCACCTTGGCCACCGTGGCGGCCGGCACCGCCGCCGGCACCGACTCGCCCTCGAACTCGCCGACGGCCACCTTCGGTTTGGCGGTCACCGCCACGTCGGTGCGGGCGTACACATCGGCGAACAGCGCGTCGAAGGACCGGCCCAGCGTGTCGGTCAGCACGAACGCCCCGGACACGAACATCACACCCAGCACCACGGCCAACGCGGACAGCGTCAGCCGCAGCTTCCTGGACAGCAGACTCTTGAGGGTCGCACGCAGCATCTCAGGCGCCGTCCCCGGTGCCGACCACGTCGAGCTTCTTCATCGTGTCCAACACCGAGTCCGGGGTGGGTGCGAACAACTCGCTGACCACCTCACCGTCGGCCAGGAACAGCACCCGGTCGGCGTACGAGGCCGCCAGCGGGTCGTGCGTGACCATCACGATGGTCTGGCCGAACTCGCGGACCGAGCGGCGCAGGAAGCCCAGCACCTCGGCACCGGAGCGGGAGTCCAGGTTGCCCGTGGGTTCGTCGGCGAACACCACGTCCGGCCGGGAGACCAGCGCCCGGGCGCAGGCGACGCGCTGCTGCTGGCCGCCGGAGAGCTGCGACGGCCGGTGCTTGAGCCGGTCGCGCAGGTTCACCGTGTCGATCACGGTGTCGTACCACTGCGGGTCGGGCTTGCGGCCGGCGATGGACAGCGGCAGCAAAATGTTCTCCTGCGCGGTCAGCGTCGGCAGCAGGTTGAACTGCTGGAAGATGAAGCCGATCTTGTCCCGGCGCAGCGTGGTCAGGCCAGCGTCCTTGAGCCCGGTCACCTTGGTGTCGCCGACGAACACCTCGCCGCGCGACACCGAGTCGAGGCCGGCAAGGCAGTGCATGAGCGTGGACTTGCCGGACCCGGACGGGCCCATGATCGCGGTGAACTCGCCACCGCGGAGTTCGACGCTGACGCCGCGCAGCGCGGTCACCTGTGCCTCGCCGGTGCCGTAGACCTTCCATACCTCGACCGCGCGGGCCGCGGCCGCCGCGGGCCGTACCCCCGCCTGCTCGTCGGTCACCGTGAGCGACACGGTCCCTCCCTGAATGTCGTCGTCATTGTCGTCACTGATCTTCCGGGACGACGCGGGCACGGGGCGTCGGCCGCAGGACGGAGTGATCACCTGCCTTCAGGATGGGGTGCGTCCCCGATACAGCTCAGGGTATGACCCTGGTCACGCCCCCAGAGCACGGTTGGTGCTAGGCGGGCTGGGTGATCGGCAGACCGCCCGGCCGCGACGGCGCCCGGCCCCGCTCGGACCGCTTCACCCGGTAC
>DASVVF010000167.1:0-3250 GCA_036386695.1 Catenuloplanes sp.
CCGCGGTCGTGACGATCTGTGCCCACGGCCCCGCGGCTGCCCGCTCGCCGTAGGCCAACCCAGCCGCGCTGAGGGCACCGTCGGACCAACCCCACGAGCCGAGTCTCCGCAGCCCTGACCAGTCAGCCAGCCCATACAGCGGGAGCAAGCCGACGGACCGACGGATCTCGTCATGGCTCTCATCGATCATCTGCAGGAATGCCGTACGGCTCAATCGCCCCCCGAGTCTCACCCCGCCAGCCTCCCAGCCGGTCCCCTCGCGGCACAACCATGCGCCAGCAACCCGACGGCGTCTCGTCGCCGTCACAGATATTCGCCCCGCGGCTCGTAGCGCACAGGAGACGACATCCGGATTCGCGGGAGTCCGCAGCGATTTCTAAGGGTGCGGCCTGGTCCGGGTTGGATCATGGCGTGGTGTCGCCGTGGGCTCCGTAGCGGAAGGCGACGGGTGGGCAACGAAGGCAACGGAACGGAACGGACGGACACCGGGGGCTCAATCAAGATCATCAGCGGGGTCGGAGCGGTCAGTTCCGGAACCTCACGCTGGCCCACCGGACGCAGCGACTGGTAGGCGCCATGCCAAGACGGAGGCTCCGGCGGCGGCAACACCGCTGAACGCCCACCACGGCGCAACCAGCCGCGCCTGACAATGTCGGCACCGCGACGTGGTGGTCAGCCAACCCGGCCAGCCATCAGGAAGAGGCTCCTCGCAACGCGGACATTCAGCATGTGCTCCGAGCCGGTTGTTCTTCACCGCGGAGTTCGACGCCAATCAGGTGCGGCACGGCCGGCTGGTGCAGTTCGACGACACCACCAAGATGTTCACGAACCCCGTCGACCAGCGCACCGAGGACTACATCACCGGTCGCTTCGGCTGACCGCCCCGCCGGGGGCGCCCCGCCACGTGGGGCGTCGGGGCGCTCCCGGCGACCAGGGCCCACGCGGCTCACATCTCGGCGACGTCCTTGAGCGGTTGGCCCTGAGTGATGTTCGGCGGGGCGTTCCACTTCTGCAGGGTCGAACCGTCGCAGCGGGCCATCACCAGCTTGCTGATGTTCGGGAAGTCCTCGTCGGTCCGGTAGTCCGGCTTCGGGTCGGTCGGGTCGATGACCGACAGGCACATCCGCTTGTCCGGGTCCGGGTTGTTGTCCGAGATCTGGTAGCTGGTCGCGTAGTCGCCGGTGTTGACCGTCCGGATCCAGGTGGTGTTGGGCGGGGTGACGCTCTGGCAGTTCACCATGACCGGGTACGAGCCCTTCGCCGGCGGAGACGGCACCTGCAGGCAGTACCGCTCGCCGCAGTTCTCGTCCACGCCGCACACTGTGGTGCCCGGGTGGATGACCGTGACCGGGCCGGACGCCTCGGTGACGTCGCCGACCGGTTCCGGCACCGTCCACAACTGGTTCCACAACAGCTTGGACTGGTCGGGCGCCTGCTTGCACGGCCAGGCCTGCATGAACTCCCGGTTGATGTTGCGCCTGGTGACGTCGGCGCACCGGCCGAACTCGAAGTAGTTGACCAGCTGCCCGCTCTTGGGGCCGGCCGCCCCGGCGCCCACCGCCGGGTCCGGGGTGAACGTCGTGACGGGGTTGTAGTCCGTGTTGCAGGTCTCGGTGCCGACCCGGACGACCGTGCTGGCGACCGGCGTCGGCAACCGCAGGCAGAAGTCGGCGATGGCCTGGTTGTCGGCGGTGGTGCCCATCATGCTGGCCTGGTCGCTGAAGCTCCACCGCTGCCGTGGCACAGCCGGGCTGACACACGGCTGGAAGGTGGCGTTGCCCTCGGCGGCGCTGTACGGCAGGGTCCCGGCGTCGACGCACATGCCTAGCGGCCGTGCCTTGGAGCGCGACGAGACCAGCGAGATCGTCAGGTCGGTGTTGTACGCGAACTTCTGCTGCGGCAGCGCGGGATTGCAGTTCGCCATCCGCAGGTTGTCCCCAGCCAACGGCACGTCCGAGCCGGCGTCCAGGCAGAGTTCGTCGTACTCGTACACCCGGATCTGGCCACCGAGGACGTTCTGGTTGCTGATCCGGAAGGCGTAGGTGCCCCGCAACGTGCGGTGCGGGCCGGCGTCCACCGGACCGGTCTGCCGCATCGTGCCGGTCGAGCGCAGCAACGCGACCGCCGGCGTACTGACCAGCCCGTAGGTGCAGTTGATCCGGTGGTCCTGGATGAACTTCTCCAGGGTGCCGCTTTTCCTCGTCGCCGGGTCGGCGTCCAGGTAGTCCATCCGGACCTGGTAGCGGCCGCCTCCGGCGGACGAGACCGGCAGCGCACCGCACGGCAGCTTGCCGAGGTTGCCGACCCGGTCGTTGTACTCGTTGCGGGCGTCGTCGGTGAACGCGGCCCGGATGTGCGCCACCCCGGCGTCCAACCCGGCCTGCGCGGCGTGCACCTCCACCGCCCGGCTGGTCGCCGTGGCGGTGCCGGTGGTCTGGCTGACGACCATCGACAGCAGGGCGCTGGTCAGCGTCACCCCGACCACGGTGAGCAGCATTGCCAACGGCATCGAGCCGCTGTCGCCGGACCAACGGGGCCGGCGCGGGCCGCCCGGGTGAAGTTCCGGTCGGGTCGCGGTCCCGGTCATGGCAACTGCCTTCCCTTGTTGCACACCCCACTGGCGTCGATCGTTGGGGTGGTGTTGACGGCGGTGAACGTGACGTCGGTGAGTCGCCGGACCGGCCCGTCCCGGCCGGCGACGGCTGCCTCCAGCCGGACCTGGAGCCGCTGGTAGGGCCGGGTCTCCTCGGGCTCCAGGACGGTGAACGGCGCTGGGTGGCCGACCTGCGACGCGACGACGGTCCACGCGGTGCGGTTGATCGGCGCGGGGTTGTTGGGCCGCTCCGTCCAGGTTCGCCGCTTGAGCCGCGCGTCGGTGACCCACAGCTGGGTGCAGACCTGAGTCACGTCGGTGACGGTCAGATACTCCATCGACTGGTGGCCCGGCTGGTGCTTCATCGCGGCGGCGTACCGGATCTCCCGCTCCAACCGCCCGAAGACGTTGTTGATCTGCGACTGGGCGACCGACATGGCCTCGGTGCGGGTGGTCGAGCGGTAGATGTACATCACGGCCGTGACGAACATCAACGTCACGACGGACATCACGGTCATCGACACCATCAGCTCGACCAGCGTCACCCCGGTGTCGTCGCCGGCCAGCCGGCGGGGCCGGCACGGTCCGGGGCGCCCGGCCACGGGGCGCCCGGCCACGGGGCGCCCGGCCACGGGGCGCCCGGCCACGGGGCGCCCG
>DASVVF010000168.1:0-4832 GCA_036386695.1 Catenuloplanes sp.
CTTGGTCATACGGTTACAGTGCCACTGTGGCGCACCTATGCTGGACGGTGGAGGGTCGTCGGACAGCTTGCGCCGCACGTTCATGTGGAGGACGACGTGGCAAGCATTGAGACCCGCAGGTCGAAGGACGGGAAGGTCACCACCTACCGGGTGAGGTGGCGTATCGCCGGGACCAACCCGGCTGAGTGGGACGGGGAAACCTTCGACGGCAAAGCCGAGGCGAAGGAGTTCAAAGGGCTGATCGACGCCTACGGGCAGCGGCGGCCACCCGCTGAGGTGCTCCTAGCGCGAGGTTTCGGCGACCGCATCAAGGGTGTTGCCTTGGTCGCAGCCGCGTCGCCTGAACCGGCCGATGCGCAGGACGCGCCGGCCGAGCCGAGTGCGCCGATGTTCCTGGAGTACGCCGAGAAGGTCATCGACGACCTGGATCACGTTCTCGGGTACACCAAGAAGCTCTACCGCTCCATGCTGAAGAACCACATCGCGCCGGTGCTTGGGCATCTGCGGATTGATGAGGTCGGCTACGACGAGGTCAAGGCGTGGCAGCGGAGGATGACCGCGAAGGGGCTCAGCCGCAAGACGATCGCCAACATCCGGGGCTCGGTGATCATCCCGGTGTTGAAGGCTGCCTGTATGCCTCAGGACAATGGCCGGAAGCCGCCGCTGATCCAAGGCAATCCGGTCGAAGGGCTGAAGTTGCCGGTCGGGCGTAAGAAGCGGCGCGAGGTCATCACGAGCGAGCGGGACATCACCCTGTACCTGCAATGCGCCTACGAGGTTGACCCGGAGGCGGGAGACCTGCTCACTGTCGCCATCACGACCGGCCTGCGGTGGGGGGATCTGGCCGGGCTCCGGTGCCGGGACATCGATCTGGACGAGGCAGAGATCCGCCCAACGCAGGTGCTGGCCTTCGGGGGTGAGGACCACTGGCGGTGGGAGCTGCGGGAGTACACCAAGTCCATCGCTGGTGATGAGCGCATCATTCCCATCCCGCCCGCGATCGTGGAGTTGCTACGGCGCCGGATGGCGAACAAGAAGCCGAACGACCTGGTGTTCACCTCGCCGACGGGCCGCCCCTTGGATCACAAACGGTTCCGCGAAGCGCGGTACATGCCCATCCTGGAACTGGCTCAGGAGCGTGGCCTGGCCCGGCACATCACCCCGCACGCGCTCCGGCACAGCCTGCTGACCATGCTCGCTGACGCGGGCACAGACCCGAAGGTGATGCAGCACATCGCCGGCCACGAGAGCATGGCGACGTTGTACAACAACTATGTCCGGCCGACGAAGGACCAGCGGAGGAAGGCTGCGGCCACTGTGGCGCAGGTGGTGCCGATGCCTTTCCTGGCACCTGCCAGCTGAGGCGGGGGTAGGGAGTCGGGCGGCATCGAAGCCTTCGGTGCCGCCTACCTCGCGCCCGTGGCGGGCTCGGAGCCTGCCAAGCCGGGGCCGTCATGGGACTGCAACCCAGCCGCAACAGTGATCGTCGTCAACTTGTCGATGGGCGTCGCGGGATGGCGGGGGACGGCTTCGACGCGGTTGTGGCTCATCCGAGCCGTCGAGGGCGGAGGGCGGGGGTGACGTCGTGTGGTCCTGTGAGACACCCCGGAACTCGGTCGGCGCCGCCCAACCGGCGGATGGGTTGGGCGGCGGCGATGGCGCGGCCTGGCGCACGTGCGGCAACTCAACATGGACTGTTCGCTGCCCGCCCGCCACGTCCGCTTGCGCGGGGCCTGGCGGGTCGGGTCCGTCCGGCGGTGGGTCGTCTTCCCAACCCGCCGGCCACAGCGGTACGTCGAACGCGGCGGTGCCGCCCGTGATGCGGCGGTAGCCCACGCTGTGCCAGTCGCCGCGGCCTCGCCCGGCGAGCCACATTCGCCATAGTCGGCGTTGCCGGTCGTAGCGTTGTCGGCGTTCAGCTATCCGGTCGGCGAGGCCGACATGGCGCCCGGCGCGGTCGAGGCTGCGGCGGGTGCGCCGCCAGGTGCGGTCGGCGCGTTGGGCAACGAGGCCGGCGTCGCGGGCGGCGCGCAGGATCCGGTAGGCATGGGCGCGCGATACGCCCGTCGCCTCGATGATGGCCGGCACGGTGCTTGCGCCGCTGGTGACGGCTTCGATGACTTGCCAGGCGGCCAACCCGACGCCGGCGGCCAGCAGGCCGGGGGCGAAGACCGGGTGCACGCCGCCGAGTCGGCCGGTTGGCAGCGGCCGGCCGTCCATGACGGCGGTGTGCTGCTGGGGGATGACCAGCTCGTACCGGTCGGGGCGGTCGCCGCGGCCGCGCTGGATGAGTCGGAACCAGCCGTCCGGCTTCTCGGACTCGGCGCGTAGCACGGTGGCGATCGTGGAGTGGCTCAGCAGTCCGGCGATGAGGGTCAACGACCGGGAGCCGGATGAAATCACTCGGGAGCCGGTGCGGTGAGCGTGTGCGATGCCGGCGAGGATGACGGCCAGGCGGGTCCACCCGGATTCGTCCCGGGCCCACACCAGGGACACGGCCTTGACGGTGCCGTAGGCGCGGCGAACGAACCGATGCTCGGCGCGAGCGGTGCTGGGCAACGGTGCACGGTCGACGCGGCGCATGGCCGCCCCCCGTGATGTGGTTTTCCCTCTCGTGTTGGCCTGTGCGACAGGCGGGCGCGCCGGCCGGTTCGCCGCGTACAGCAGCGCCTTCGACCAGTCGACGCTCAGTGCCTTCTTCCACCGGTTGCCGTACTTGGAGTAGAGCTTCGTCAGGCCGGGCCAGGCGCCGTTGGTCATCTGCTGCACGACTGCGGCGAGGCACCAGCCGCGGCACGCGGCGGCGACGAGCGCCCCCTGGCGGGCCTCGGAGCCGGACGGGTAGCGCCCGGCTGGGTAGATGCCGCGTTCGACGATCCCGCGTGCCAGTGCGGACAGGGTCCGCGGGCCGCCGGGCACGGCGACGGCCCGCTCGTCGACGACCAGCGGCGGACGCCCTGTCGTGCCTGCACCCGTAGGGTCGGCGGCCCCCGGGAGTAGCGCGCGCAACGCGTCGAGCAGGTCCGGCGCGGACCGGTGGGTCACCGCCGCGTGGGCCTCGGCCAGTGGGGTGAGCAGGTGGCGGCGCTCACCGCGGCGAGTCAGCGCGCCGGGCGGTGCCATGCACCCTCGGGCGATGTTCAACGTGGGGCTGACGTCCAGCGTCGGGTACCGGTCAGCCAGCCCTCGCAGGATGGGCTCCAGCGTCTGTTTGCTGACCGGGGTGGCGAGGGGAGCGATGACGTGCCGCCCGCCGCGCGCCGTGGTGTCCTCGATGACCAAGCCGCCGTGGGCGCGGATCAGCCGCGTCGCCGCTGCCGCGTCCCGCTCGACCGCGGCGGTGCCGCCACCAGCCCGGCCGGGGTCGAAGTCGAGCCACAGGACGCTGGCCATCCCGTTGTGGTCAAAGACCCGCAGTGCGGCCGGCTGTTCGGGCAGGACCGAGGCCAGCGGCGCCACGTGGTCGTACTCGACGCGGCCTGTGCCAGCTCGTCGGCGCGCGAGGATCATCGAGGGCTGCCCAGCCAGCTCCGGCGCGAGCGCGCGCCACCACGCGGCCGGGCCGCCGTCCATGAGTGGCTGGTCGGCGAGAGCCGCGACGCTCCGCTCCGCGGCGACGAGGTCCGCTGATGGAACGGGGGTCGCACATGGCGGGCGCAGCAGGGTAACGCCATCCGGCGGTTCCCGCCGTGGCTGGTGCTGCGCCGCTGGTGCGGCTTCGTGGTGGTGGTTGGGCAGCCCGCTCTCAGTCATCCCCGAGGCGGGGCTCGTGGTGCCGCATCTGGGGCATGGCTACCGCCGCGAGCCCCGGCGCCGGCTGCCGCGAGGTAGTGCGGGAGAGGGGATGAACGCCGCCTCAAGGTCCTCGTCGGTGAAGCGCACTAGGCGGCCGCCGAGTCGGTGGCAGGGCACCTTGCCGCTCGCCACCCAGGCCCGCAGCGTGACCTCGGCGATGCGCAGCCGTTGCGCCGCTTCGGCGTAGGTGTAGTCGTTCTCTGGCACCGTCAATCCTCCGTGTTTGACGTGGGGCCGCATTTGAATATTGCGGCCGTATATGTTTTGGCCACAAAGACACAGTGGTTCCGCCGGCCCCAGCACGGTGCGCCGGTGACGACCAGTGCTCGTCAATGGCTGGCTTGCTTACCGCCAGAGGGCCATCCCGGGGTCGACCGAGCGCCCGGCGGCCCGCTTGTGGTGGTCGGCAACGCAGGCGTGCCGGCGCAGGCTCAGGGACCGAGCGTCTTCCCCTTGGAGACCCCGGGCGGCGATGGCTCGTGATCCGCGAGACGTATCGCTGTCAGGTCGCCCGAACCCGCGGTGGGCTGCGATGCGCCGACGGCCTGCCCTTCGTCGGAGTGCACTGATGAACTGCATGGTTCTTGTGTGCAACGTCCCTCCCCGTTTCCGTCCTGATAGACGGTCACAGTAAACTACCGTGACCATCTAAGAGCTACGTAGGATTACAACGGTAGGGGTAAGAGATCGCTGAACCGAACCCGGCCCTGGCCTCGCCGCAGGCGCCAAGGCCCTGCATGTCGGCGCGATGGTGTACGGTCGCTGTCGTGTAAGGCGTACTCATATGTCGCGCGCTGGAAGTGCTGTTGGTGGCACGTCGCCGTTCCACGGTGGAGGCCCAGGTTCGATCCCTGGCCAGCGCTCAACGCCCGGGCCACAGGGGAAGGTGGTTGAGGGATGTTCCACGGCTCGATACCGGCCGACCTGCGGTCGATCATCTACGAGCACGCCGCCTCGTGGCCCGACACGGACCTGTACGTCGGCTGCTCGGGCAACTTCACGATTGAGCGGGTGCTGCACGCCCGCCCCGGCGAGCG
>DASVVF010000169.1:0-4947 GCA_036386695.1 Catenuloplanes sp.
AGCGCGTCGAACAAGGCCGGTGCCGGTGCGGTCGCCAACGCCCTCGACAAGCTCGTCGGCTCGGGCGACGCCGTCCGCATCGAAGACGCGAAATACGCCACTTATCAGGCCGCCCCGTAGACGGCCCCACTCAGGGATAAGCCCGGGCCGACCGTCTTTGCTTGGCGGCCGACGGTCGGCCCGGTGCTCCTTTACTAGCAAGGAGCGTTCGAAGTGTTGCAGAACTGGCAGAACATCACCATCGGCGCGTTGAGCGCCGCCATCGTCGGCTGCGTTCTCGTCATCGTCGTCCAGCGGCAGTGGCTCGCCCGTGCCCGCCACGACGCCGCCCACGACGACCTCACCGGCCTACCGAACCGGCGCACCGCCACCCGGCACCTGCGCCAGGCCCTGCGGCGCGGGCAGCCCACCGGCGTCGTGCTGGTCGACCTCGACAGGTTCAAAACCATCAACGACGCCCACGGCCACGACGGCGGCAACCAGGTTCTCACCCAGATCGCCCGACGGCTGGCCGGCCTGAGCGACCCGATCACCATGGTGGCGCGGATGTCCGGCGACGAGTTCCTCCTCATCGTGCACGGCGACCGCGACGACACCACCGCCGCCGCGCACGCCGCCCACACCGCCCTCACCGGCCGACCCGTCACCCTCGACAGCCAGCAGATCACCGTGACCGCCAGCGCCGGCTGGGCCACCGCAGGCACCGGTACCACCACCCGCGAGTTGCTCCACGCCGCCGACACCGCCATGTACCAGGCCAAACACGACGGCCGCGCCACCCTGCGCGGCGCTGCCACCGCCACCGCCACCGCCACCGACCAGGAAGGCATCGGCCGGCTCCCACGCCCCAGAGACTTGCGCGACGCACCCACCGCCGAACACCCGATCCACTCCCCTCGAGGATCCGAGGAGTGACCCGGACGGGGGTAGACCCCACCGACCTGCCCTTCGACCTCACCGACGTGCTGCCCCGGTCGAGCACGCCACCCGGCGTCGCTCACCACGCACCCCGCTGAGCGAGGCGCTCGTGGGCGTGACGGTGTCCCGGCGCACTGAACTTCGTGAAGCCCGACGGCATTCACCTCGTGTCGTCGGGCCACTCACGCCTGCTCGCTACCAGCGGCACCCACAAACCTCGCCTCCGGCCCCGAATGGCCGGCAGGCGCCCCACCGCCACCGCGGTGGATGCCCTGCGCCTACCCCACGTCCTCACCTCGCACGCGCCACCGAAGGAGACACCATGGGCCACCCCGCCCTCATCGGCACTACCGAGCCGGACGGCGCGTACTGCGCCCGCTACCTGCACTGGTCCGCGCACCCCGACGAACTCATGCCCGTCCTGCAGCAGATCTGGCGTGACACATTCACCGGCGACACCGACGCGATGGCCACCCAGTTGCTGTCACGCGACTGGTCCAGCATCAGCGCAAGGCCCAACAGCAGCGTGTTCCCTGCCCTGGTCGTGCCGGGCATCGGATCCGAATCACCGGGCGGCACCGGCAACCTCTACCGCGGCCGTATCGTCTCCAGCCGCAGCGGCGCCATGGAATGGCTGTACCTGCTCGACACCACAGCGGACACCGTCATTGTGTACGAGGCGACCTGCCACGAACGGTGGCTGCGGCACAGCGTCCACCACCTGCACCCCGTCGGGGAGCTGTTCGTGCCGGTCGGGCCGGACGGTGACCTGGTGTTCACCGCGTGCGGCGCCGTCAACGAGAGCGAACACCACGACATGCCCTCCACGGCCGGCTACGGCCGCGACACCAGCACGCGCTGCACCCGCTGCGGATCCACGGTCACTACCAACCCGGTGACCGGTGTACACACCACCCGAGCCGATCCGACCCAGCCTGGCACCTGACGGGCGGTCAGGACACCACTCGAACCCGTCACTGCTGCCTCACCACCCAGCCGCCAGCGCGCGCTTCGGCCGGCGCCGCCTCCTCCGCGCAGCGCACCAACGAGCAGCTACGGCGAGCCCACGCAGCCGTGGACGACCGCCGTCGGCTCCCCAGGCCACGGCGATATTCAACGTGCTGCACGCCGCGGCCTGAGCCACCCCGAACCCGGCAACGCCCATCACCGGTGCCCCTGCGCCGCATCGAATCCATCAGCGAAAGGGATCTCCCGATGACCGACCAGAGCCCCGAAACCGTTACGAGTAGCACCATTCCAGTCCCGCTCGCCGGGGCTGTTCGCGACGCCGCCGGCAAGGCCGGCGCGGCAGCCGCCAACGCCTGGGCGAACGCCGCCCTTCACGGCCGTAACCCGCACGACGCCGCCGAGGTGGCCCGCACCGCCCTCACCCGCCTCGGCAACGCCACCGACCCCGACGACATGGCAACCGCCGATACCGACCCGCGTGTCCTCGCCACCGCGTACGCCGCCGCAGCCGGTGCCGAAGCGCCACGCTTCCACGACATCGTTCCCACCATGCGCGACCGGATGCTCACCGAGTACACCGACACTCACACCCGGGTGCGGCGCCAGCACGCCGCCGTGCACTGCCGTACCGCGCTGGCCGGCCCTGTGCCGGCCAAGAAGGACTGGTCGCACCTGGCCCAGGACCGGGTCCGCATCGGTGGCATCGCGGTGTTCGCCGGCGACTGGACCTGGTACCGCACCGGCGACGGCGACGACCGGATCCGGGTCGGCTTCGTCGGTGTGCTCATCGACACCTGGAACGGGTGGGCGGTCTTCACCTGCACCCGCGCCGTCGCGGAGGCCATCGCCGCCGATCAGGGTCGGATGCGCGCTGACCTGCACGCGTGGGAGGTGGCCCGCGGCTTGTCCGAGACGGACGCCGCCGCCGGCGTCGACGCCTCGATGGCCCAGATGTGGTTCGACGGCGACACCCTCATCGTGGACCAGCGCACCGTCGATCAGGATCCCGACTCCATCGACCGGATCACGGCCCGCGACGACGGCACCTGGGTGGTCATGGGCTGGAACTGGTGCTGGACGCTCGTCGAGCCCGGCGACTGCGACACCGTCATCGGGGACCTGCCCATGCCGGACAGTCAGCAGGTGTACGTCGCGCTGACCCACGTCCCCGCCGTGCGGGTACCGCACGACAGGTTCCGCGTCGCCGACTCGACTCTTGTCGACGGCAACCCGCAACTGGTGGCGTACGGACTCGCCGACGACGGTGAGCCCGTCGGGCAGGTCGTAGTCGACCGGCGGATCGGCGCCCGCGAGGTCCGGTCTGCGGACCCGGACGCCGAGGCGATGATCCGCGCGTTCGCCGAGCAGTGCCGACGCTTCGGTGAGCCGATGAGCGTGCCGGAGGTTATTGACGCGCTCATCCAGGAATACGACCTCGGCGAGTACGCGCGGCGGGCCGACGCCGACGGCTACGCCCTGGTGCGGCTGCTCGACGCCGACGGGCACGTCCGGCACGTGCGGATGCTGACCATCCAGCGCAGGGCACGCCTGCAGGCTCTGCGCGAGTTGGTCCACCGCACGGGCATCCCCGGTGGCGTCACGTGGGAGCTGTGGACCGGCCGCGGCTGGCTGCACTTCACCAACGCCCCCTCCACCGCAGCCACCGACGAGTAGTTACCCCCCATCGACCCCGGTGCTACCCGTTGGCCCGCGCCAGCGACCACAGCGCTGACCACCCCTACAGGAAACCGGAGCAACCATGGATATCGCACGGCTGAGCACCAAGTACGCCAACCATCGAGTCGAGGACGACGCGCTGATCGCCGCGCATCGTCGCGGCGGTATCGACGCCGCCCTGGCACAGGCAGTGGAGCATGCCGCCGAAGCGGTCCGCTCCGTCGAGAGTGAACTGGCCGTCGTCACGAGCCGGCTTCACCAGAGCGCCAGCAAGGTCGAGGAGAACCTCGGCGCCGAACCCGGGCAGCCGGTGTTCCACCTCAACCCGCTCGGTGAGCTGCAGGCCAACGGAACGCGCTTCGACGCGCTGATCGCCATGCGCGCCGACCGCATCGGGCACCTGCAACAACTGATCCGCCTCTGGCGGCACCTGCCCGCACACACCGTCACGACCCCCGCGACCTGATCCGGCCGGCATGCCGCCGCACCGACCCCCGTCATGGCCGGTGAGGGCGAGGCGACCGGCATGCCGCCCACCAATCCGGCAGCACCCAACAAACTCGAAGGGATCATCATGGCCGCACCCCACACCGTCCGGGCGATCTACGACACCTCCGAAGGTGTCGTGCACGTCCCGGACATCCGGTCCTACAACCAGGCCGGCATCGAGAACATCGACGAGTTCGTGGCCTGGCTGAACACCAAGGCCAAGCAGCAACGGTTCACCGTCATCACCGCGACGCCGATGACCAGGACCGCCCGAGGCGGCATGACCCGGCGTTACGCCGACTACCTCAAGGGCCAACCCGAGGTACGGATCCGCGCCGCGCTGAACCGCCTCGTCGAGGACGCCGCCCGCTACCACGGCACCCGAAGCCCGATCAGCCTCGTGCGCCAGGGCGGTGGTTGGGAGGTATTCCGCGCCATCGACTCCATCCGGACCATCGCCGATGAGGCCAACGTGCCGTTCAACGACGCCCGCGCCGCGCTCTTGGCCTTCCTGCGCCGGGAACTCGGTGAGGTCATGGACCGGGTGACGTTCCCGCCCGATGACGCGGTCCGACCCGACGTCGACTCCCACGACCACGACGGGCACGAGGCGTACCCGGTGAACCTGTAGCGGCGGTGCCCCTACCGACTCACCGGGAGCAAGGAAGAAGCGGACCGCCACCGTCAGCTGAGGGCGCCGCCGACCATCGCACTTGATCTATCACCGATGTGGTGCGTGGATCGTCGTTGTTGACCCGGGCCTTAAGCCGAGGCGGTTACCGCCTGCATCCGCGGCAGCCGCCGGCTGCCTCTACCACCAGCAGTCACCAACCTGGGTGTGGTGGCCGACCCCTGCACGGGACCGGGCCGACACACCCGTCTCCGCCGCGCGGA
>DASVVF010000170.1:0-7619 GCA_036386695.1 Catenuloplanes sp.
AGGGAGATCGGATGATCCGGGTCCTGCTGGCGGACGATCAGGCCCTGGTACGGGCCGGGTTCCGTGCGCTGCTGAACGCCGAGCCCGACATCGAGGTGGTCGCCGAGGCCGGTGACGGGCTGGAAGCGGTGCGGCTGGCCGGCCAGACCCGCCCGGACGTGGTGCTGATGGACATCCGGATGCCCGGCGTCGACGGACTGGAGGCCACCCGCCGGATCGCCGCCGATCCGGCCCTGGCCGGCACCCGGGTGGTCATCCTGACCACGTTCGAGCTGGACGAGTACCTGTTCGAGGCGCTGCGCGTCGGCGCGTCCGGCTTTCTGGTCAAGGACACCGAGCCGGTCGAACTGCTGCGCGGGGTGCGGGCCGTCGCGGCCGGCGACGGGCTGCTCTCGCCCGGCGTCACCCGGCGGCTGATCGAACGCTTCGCCGCCGGTGCCGGCCCGACCAGCACGGCCCCCCGTGAGCTGCCCGCGCTCACCGAGCGGGAACGGGAAGTGCTGGCGCTGGTCGGGGAGGGCCTGTCCAACGACGAGATAGCCCGACGTCTGGTGATCAGTCCGGCCACCGCCAAGACCCACGTCAGCCGCACCATGGTCAAGCTCGGTGCCCGGGACCGTGCCCAACTGGTGGTCTTCGCCTACGAGGGCGGCCTGGTCCGCCCGAGCTGGCTGGGTTGAACGCCGCCCGGCCGGTCGGGGTCCGGTGCCCCGATCACTGGGCTGAGCGCCGCCCGGCCGGCCGGGCCGGTGCCCCGACCTGCCACGTCCGCCTGGATGCTGCGGGGGTCTTCACGGCGCCATGATCAACGGTGTACCCCGAGGGGCGGGGCTGGCGCGCGTGGCGCTGGGCGGTCAACCGGTGAACCACCACAGCAGGTAGGCCGCCGAGGTCGCGGCCAGTAGGCCCGGCACCACCCCGCGGCGGATCACCGCGAGGCCGATGGCGGCGGGCAGTGCGCCGGCCAGCACGGCGCACCAGGCAACCGTCCATGGCACACCCACCAGGAGGCTGGCCGGGTTGGTGGCGGCGACGTCGACGAGGAGCCAGGCGGCTGTGCCGAGCGCACCGGCGCCGGCGAGGCCGGCGAGGATCAGCGTCGGCCGCCGCCGCAGCGCCCCGAGGACGACGGCGAGCAGGCAGACGATTACCAGTGCGGCCGGCGCGGCGACCGTCCACCATGGACCAGTGGCGAGTGCGTAGGCGCGGGTGGTCAGGTACCGCTCTCCCGGCTGCAGCGTCCGGTACGGCGACACGGCCGGATCGCACGGTGGGGTGAAGCCGGCCGGCGCGTCGAGGAACGCCGCGATTGTCTCGCGCCCGCACCGGTTGGTCAGGAAGACCGCGTGGGAGACCCCGGCGAACTCGACGACCGTCGAACGCGGCAGCCTCGCCGAGGCGTCGGTTCGGGCCGCCGCCACCGGTGTCGCCGCGTCGAAGGTGCCACCCACCACGAGCACCGGCGCGTCGGTGGCGCCCGGCGCGTCGCTGCCCGGGGGCAGGGCGAGCCCCCGGCACACCGCCGGATCGGTGTCGCTGAAGAGGGAACGTGGTCCGGTGTCGGCTCCGAAGGTGTTGAACGGCACCTCGTCCTGGCAGTTCACCGCGTAGTAGAGGCCGAGGTCGTGCGAGCCCAGCAGCTGTGCCGCGACCTGTCCCACCGGTCCCAGCAGGTCGTCGCGCCCGTCGACCAGCGCCTGTACGAGCGCCGGGACCGCGGTCACCACGTCCGGGTCCTGCATGCCCTCGCCGATCAGACTTCCGACGTCGTCACCGGTCAGGTGCAGCGTCCGGCGGCCGCCGGTCAACGGGTCGGTGATCGGCACGCTCACCGGGTGCCGGTTGAGCCGCTGAACCACCTGTAGGAGCTTCGCCGACAGGCCCGGCGTCACGCGGTCGAGGGCGGCCCGCAGGTTGGGCGCGACGGCGTCGTACTGGTCGATCTGGGCGGGTAGGAACGAGTCGAGCACCACGCTGCGGGTACCGGCGGGGTCGGCGGCTGCGGCGGCGAGCATGCTGCGGGTCGAGTAGCTGACCCCGAACAGGTTCCAGCTGCGGTAGCCGAGGGCCGACCGCAGGGCGATCACGTCGGCGGCGATCTCGGCGGTGGTGTACCCGCGCAGGTCATCGCCGTCGGCGGTTAGCCGGGCCTTGCAGGTCCGGGCGGCGGCGGTGAGTGCCTCGGCCTCCGCGGCGTCCCGACCGGGCCGGGACAGGCTGTCCAGCAACGAACGCTCCACCTCAGGGCAACGCAGGTGTGGTTCGGACAGCCGGGAACCGCGTTGCTCGATCACCACCACGTCGCGGTCCCGCCCGAACGGCGCCCGCACCAGGAACCCGGTCAGTTGCAGCGACGGCGACCCCGGACCGCCGCTGCTGTACACGATCGGGTCGGGCTTGCGGTCCGCGGCTGTCGAGCGGTGCACCGCGTAACCAACCTTGATCATTCGGCCGTCCGGGACATCGCGGCGCTGCGGCACCAGGAGGAAACCGCACGTGGTCCCGGCCGGCACGGCGACCGGGCAGGGTCGAGCCTCGACCGGTGCCACCGGTGCCACCGGTGCCACCGGCGGCACCGCCGGGGCGGTGGGCACCGCCAGACCCAGCCCCGCCACGATCACGGCCAGCACTGATGCGAACGTCATTGCACCCCTCCAAGGTGGTCGAGGGGCCGACGCTACGGACGGCGCCCCGCCAGCGACTCCCGCCGCGGAGCGGTATCGAACTCGCTCTCACGGGGGAGGCGCCCCGCCCGCCCGTGGGCGAGACTGATCGACGTGTTTGGCCCTCTCAGCCGCCTGCGGCAGGTCCGGGACGTCGTCGAACGGCACCCGGTACCCGCCGACGTGGCGCTCACGGTGTTGGTACTGGCGTTGACCGTTCAGCCGCTCGCGGTCGGTCGCCCGGTCGGGCCGTGGGCGTACCTGTTGGTGGTCGTGGAATGCGCGCCCCTGCTGGGGCGGCGGACCTGGCCGTTCGCGACGGCACTGGCCGTCGGGGTGTTGACCGCGCTGCACGACATCCTGGCCGTCCCGGAGCCGGCGTTGCCCTGGGCCTGCCTGGTGGCGATGTACGGCGTCGCCGCCCATGCCACCCGCCGGCTGGCGCGGCTCGCGGCCGGCGTCGCGGCGGTGCTGGTCCCGCTGGTGCTGCTGGGCGACGGCGAACGGAGTTCGGTGCAGACGTTCACCGTCAACGGGGTCATCTTCGGCACCGCCTGGCTGCTCGGTGACGCGACGCGGCACCGGCTGGAGCGCTCAGCGCTGCTTCAGGAGCGGGCCACCGCCGCGGAGCGCGCCCGGATGGCCCGCGAGATGCATGACGTGGTTGCCCACCACGTGAGCCTGATGGTCGTGCAGGCGGAGGCAGGGCCGGCGCTGCTGGACCGCTCACCGGAGTCCGCGGTGCGCGCGTTCGATTCGATCGGTGAGACCGGTCGACAGGCGCTGACCGAACTGCGCCACGTGCTGGGGACGCTGCGCTCCCCGGCACCGGCCGCCCGAGAGCCGGTGCCCGGGGTCGCCGCCCTGCCGGGCCTGCTCGACGGCGTCCGCCGCGCCGGCCTGACCGTCGAGCACCTGGTCACCGGCCGACCGACGCCACTGCCACCGGCCGGCGACCGGGCGGCGTTCCGGGTGATCCAGGAATCGTTGACCAACGTCGTCAAGCACGCCAGCGGGCGCACGGTGACGGTGACGTTGCACTACGACGACCGGGCGCTGCACATCGGGGTCCGGGACGACGGGACGGGCTCCGGCGTGGGGTCCGGCGCGGGCTACGGACTGGCCGGCATGCGGGAGCGGGTCTCATCGCTGGGCGGCGCGTTCACCGCCGGGCTCGCCGAAGGCGGCGGTTGGGCGGTCACCGCGGTCATTCCGCTGCAGGCGGCTGCCGCGTGATCCGGATCGCCGTCGCGGACGACCAGGAACTGGTCCGCGCCGGGTTCGAAATGATCCTCGCCGCGCAGCCCGACCTTGAGATCGTCGGGCTCGCCGCGGACGGCGCCGAGGCGATCACCCTGGCCGGGGCGGTCCGCCCGGACGTGCTCCTGCTGGACATCCGCATGCCCCGGCTGGACGGGCTCGCCGCGCTTCCCTTGATTCTCGCCGCCTCGCCCGGCACGAAGGTGCTCATGCTGACGACGTTCGACCTGGACGAGTACGTCTACGACGCGCTACGCGGCGGCGCCAGCGGATTCCTGCTCAAGGACGTCCGCCGCGACCGGCTCGTCGAGGCGGTCCGCGTCGTCGCGGGCGGCGACGCGCTGCTCGACCCCACGGTGACCCGCCGCCTCATCGCGGACTTCGTCGCGGCCCGCCCCTCGCCGACTCCCACGGCAGCCGCGGACCTGCTCACGACGCGGGAACGGGAGACCCTGCTGCTGCTGGCGCGCGGGCGGACCAACGCCCAGATCGCCGCCGAGCTGTTCATCAGCGAGCACACCGTCAAAACCCACGTCGCCAACGTGCTGATGAAGCTCAACCTGCGCGACCGCATCCACGCCGTCATCCACGCCTACGAGACCGGCCTCGTGCGCCCCGGCTGACCGGTGCCCACCCCCAGCGACTCCGGCAGCGCCTCGCCGGCGGTACGGACGATCTGTCCGGGCCCGGACGTGACCCGCGTCAGTCGTCGTAGCGGGCGGCGGCGGCCCGGGTCTGCGCTGCCATCCGGTCGCGCAGCGTGGGCGGCGCCAGCACAGTGACCGCCGCTCCGAGCCCCAGCAGCGCCGTAGCCGCCCAGTTCTCGCCCTCGAACGGGACGGTGAGCTCCACCTCGTCGCCGGTCGCAGTGAGATCGATCCGGTCCTGCCCGACCACGGCGACCAGGCGACGCAGTCGGGGCAGCGCCGCGGTTTCCACCCGGACGGTGACCTCCACGAGGGTGTGCTGGGTTTCCATCTCCCGGCGGGCGTGCGTCCACGCCTCGGCCAGGTCGAACCCGACCGGCCGGTGGACGGGCTCGGCGAGGACGTCCACCGTGCGGATCCGGGACACCCGGTAGGTGCGCCGCTGCCCGTCGCGGTGCGCGACCAGGTACCAGTCGCCGGCGGCGAGGGCCAGCCCCAGCGGGTCCACGGTGCGCTCGCCGAGGGCGCCACCACGCACATAGCCGATCCGCACGCGGCGATCCGCCCACACCGCGTCGGCGAGGTCGGCCAGTCGTGGGGTGGGCTCGGGCCGGCCGTACCAGCGCACCGGGTCGAGGTGGAACCGTTGCGCGCTGCGTTGGGCCCGTTCCCGGGCCTCCCCGGTCAGCGCCGCCAGCACCTTCGTCTGCGCCGCGTCGAGCACCCCGGTCAGGCCCAGGTCGTCGGCGACCCGGTGCAGACCGAGGAACGCCAGGGCGGCCGCCTCGTCCGGTCCCACGCCGGTCAGCCGGGTGCGGTAGCCGCCGTCCAGTCGGTAACCGCCGGCGGGGCCGCGTACCGAGCGCACCGGCACCCCCGTCGCCGCCAGGGCCTCCATGTCGCGTTGGACGGTGCGTTCGTTGACCTCCAGCCGCTGTGCGAGCTCGCGGGCGGTGAGTTGGCCGTGGACCTGAAGGTGCATGAGCAGGGCCAGCATCCGGGAGGCGCGCACCCGCGGAATTCTGCCACCTGTACCTGACAGAGGATGTCGGGTACAGGTGGCAGGGTGAGGGCATGGCAATCACCGAAGACCGCACGGCAAGCACCGAAGACCACACGCCGGACGCGCCCGCGAAGCTGATCATGTTCAACATCGACTGCCCCGATCCGGGTCGGTCGGCCGCCTTCTACTCGGCGGTGCTGGGCTGGCCGGTCACCCACAGCGAGGAGCAGTACGCGATGATCGCGGCCGGCGGCGCGGCGATCGGGTTCGGTCGGGTGGCGGACTACCTGCCGCCGGCCTGGCCCGGCGACCCGGGCGTCAAGCGCTACCACCTCGACCTCGCCGTCGGGGACCTGGCGGCCGCGGCGGCAACCTGCCGGGCGCTCGGCGCGACGACACCGGACTTTCAGCCCGGCGCGGACCGCTGGCGGGTCATGCTTGACCCCGCCGGGCATCCGTTCTGCCTGTGCCTGAGCACCTGAGCACGCTGCTTGTGCATGAGCACCTGAGCACGTTGCTTGTGCCTGAGCACGTGAGCACGACGGCCCGCCCGCTGCGGGCGGGCCTACCCGGATCGACGGCGCAACCGGAGGCATTGTGAGCTACGGCTACCTGGGATCGATGAAGACCCACCCCGGCCGGCGCGACGAGGTGGTGGCCATTCTGCTCAAGGACGTCGAAGAGCTCCGTGCGGCCGGCTGTGACCGCTACATCGTCGCGGTGGCGCAGACCGACGACGTGACGATCTGGATCACCGAGGTGTGGCGCAGCAAGGCCGACCATGACGCGTCGTTGCAGTTGCCCACGGTGCGCGCCGCCATCGCCGCGGCCATGCCCATGCTGACCGGCGAGTTCACCGGCCATGACGTGAGCGTCGTCGGCGGCCTCGGGGTGTGAGCGGATCCGCCGACGACGGACCCGGCCATCGGCGCCGCCCCGGTGGCCGGGCACTGAGCGACGTCAGGACTTCGTGGCGCGGATTCCGCGGTGGGGTCGACGTCGGTAGCGCCGTACCAGCGCGGGCAGCCACGGTGCGGCGGCGAGAGCGACGAGCAACGACAGCAGGGGCATCCGCCACCACCACGGGATCTGCGCCGGCGGCGCGGACGGCGTCTGTGCCACCCATGGTCGGGCGGTCTTCGACCAGGCCAGAAACGCGTCACCGACCGGGAGCAGGCCAAGGGCGTATCGCTTGGTCCACGGGGTATCGACCGGTAGACCGGCCAGCTCACCGTAGTTGACCAGGGCCGCGGCGAGCGGGGCGTCGGTGTTCACCTGGGCGGCGCCGATGGTCACCACGGTCGCCGACAGGCTCACCCCGAGCGGCAGCGGGCCGGAGTCGACATCCGCCGGACCGTCCACGCCGGCTGGGTACTCCCGCACGGCAGGCCGGAGGCCGAGCGGCGACACGACGTACTGGTCACGGAAGCGCAGGTACTGCTCACCAGCGAAGGCCGGGTCGACGTCGACGAGGAAGCGGTGGATGACGCTCTGGGAGGTACCCCTGGCCACCTCCACCGGCTCGCCGGTGTCGGGATCGACCCGATGCGGGAGCAGTCCCGTACCCGGATCGAGCCGTTGGCGGACCCCGCGAAGCCACCGCTGCACGGTGCCGTTGAACTGGGCCGGCAACAGCGAGTCGTGCAGCCGCAGCGACGCTATCGCCACCGTCGAGTCCACCGGCCACGCCTGACCCGGGTACGCCGTCAGGTACGGCGACGCTGAGGCGTTGAACGCCGCGCCGAGTGCGACGGAATCGTCGACGAACCGGCGCAGCTCGCCCGGATCGCGTTGCCCGGCTGGCTGCAGGCGCAGCACCCCGCCGCGCAGCCAGTTGCTCCAGCCGCGGTAGAAGACGCCGTACGGTGGGGTGAGGCCAGCGCTGAAGGGGGCCCGGCCGGACGGCGAGTCCAGGCGCTGCAACGCCCACCGTGCCTCCCGCAGCGCCGTCGCCCGGTCGCCGACCGGTTCACCCACGCCGAGTTCAACCCAGCTCAGGCCGTACAGCGCGTGCAGGAAGAAGTATCCCTCCGGGAACAGCCGCTG
>DASVVF010000171.1:0-4829 GCA_036386695.1 Catenuloplanes sp.
GGGCTCGATCGGTGTGGACTCCCACCGGGCTCCGACGGTGTAGTCACCGGTCAGCACCGGGTACGCCGGGCCGCCGTCGAGGTCCTCGACCTCCACGATCGACGGCATCGGGGCCTGCACGCCGGTGCCTCCGATCGCCTCGTGGACCTTCTGCGCCGAGTGCGGCAGGAACGGGGTCAGCAGCGTGTTGCAGTCGCTGATCACCTGCAACGCCACGTGCAGCACGGTGCCCATCCGGGGTTTGTCCGCGTCGCCCTTGAGCTTCCACGGCGCCTGGTCGGACAGGTACTTGTTGGCCTCCGCGACCACCTTCATCGCCTCGCCGATCGCCTGCTTCTGCCGGTGCTTCTCGATCAGGGCGCCGACCGTCGCGAACCCCTGCCGGGCCGCCGCCAGCACCGCCTCGTCGGCCCCGGTCAGCCCGGCCGGGTCGATCGGGGGGATGGCGCCGAAGTTCTTCGCCGCCATCGACACCGACCGGTTCACCAGGTTGCCCCAGCCGGCGACCAGCTCGTCGTTGTTGCGCCGGACGAACTCCGCCCAGGTGAAGTCCGTGTCGTTGCTCTCCGGGCCGGCCGCCGCGATGAAATAGCGCAGTGAGTCGGCGTCGTAGCGCTCCAGGAAGTCGCGCACGTAGATGACGACCTTGCGGGACGAGGAGAACTTGCGGCCCTCCATCGTCAGGTACTCGCTGGCGACGACCTCGGTCGGCAGGTTCAGCTCACCCAGCTCACCCGGCTCACCGCCCCGGCCGGCCTGCCCGGAGTACCCCAGCAGCAGCGCCGGCCAGATCACCGAATGGAAGACGATGTTGTCCTTGCCCATGAAGTAGTACCCGCGGGCGTCCTTGCCCTCGCCGTCGGGCGACCACCACCGCCGCCACGCCTGCGGGTCCCCGGAACGGCGGGCCCATTCGATCGACGCCGACAGGTAGCCGATGACCGCGTCGAACCACACGTAGATCCGCTTGTCGTTCCGGTCCCGCCAGCCGTCCAGGGGGATCGGCACCCCCCACTCCAGGTCCCGGGTGATCGCGCGGGGCTGCAGGTCATCGAGCAGGTTACGGGAGAAGCGCAGCACGTTGGGACGCCAGCCGTCGCGGCTGTCCAGCCACACCCCCAGCGCGTCGGCGAACGCCGGCAGGTCGAGGAAGAAGTGCTCGGTCTCCACGAACTTGGGGGTCTCGCCGTCGATCTTCGACCGGGGGTTGATCAGCTGCTCAGGGTCGAGCTGGTTACCGCAGTTGTCGCACTGGTCGCCCCGGGCGCTGTCGTACCCACAGATCGGGCAGGTGCCCTCGATGTAGCGGTCGGGCAGCGTACGGCCGGTGGACGGGGAGATCGCCCCGAGCGTCGTCCGGGCCACGATGTAGCCGTTGCGGTGCAACCCCTGGAACAACTCCTGCACCACCGCGTAGTGGTTGCCGGTGGTGGTCCGGGTGAACAGGTCGTACGACAGGCCCAACCCGTGCAGGTCCTCGACGATCACCCGGTTGTACCGGTCGGCCAGCTCACGCGGGCTCACCCCGTCCGAGTCGGCCTGCACCTGGATCGGCGTGCCATGCTCGTCGGTGCCCGACACCATGAGTACGTCGTGGCCGGCCATCCGCATGTACCGGCTGAAGATGTCGGAGGGGACCCCGAAGCCGGAGACGTGGCCGATGTGGCGCGGGCCGTTGGCGTAGGGCCAGGCGACCGCGGCGAGAACGTGACTCATAGCTGTCAAGCCTAGTGACCGGGCCAGCCGCCCCGCGAACGGATAGCGCGCCAGCCCGATCCCCTACCGCCGCACAGGAATTCCAGGCGACACGCGCGCACCTGCATGATCCGTCCGCGACGGCGGTGTCCAATGGATGTTGTGACCGGTTCTGTGCCACAACCAGGGGAAACGCACGTCGGCCCGGAATCGGCGGACGAGGCCGGCGCAGAGTCCGCCGGGGGCCGCGCGGCGGTGGTACGCCCGGTCTCCGGCAGCCCGTGGGCCACTCCGGGCACCGACGACGCCTGGTGGCGCGGCGAGCCCACCGGCGGCGTGGGCCGGCACGCCGCCCCGTTCGGCAGGGACCCGGTCCCCCACCAGCCGGCGGATCCCACCAAGCCGGCCGTCCCACCGACCCCCCGATCAGCCGCCCAGCCGGCCGTTCCGCCGCCCAGCCGGCCAGCCGCCGAGCCGCCCCTCGCCGCCGCCGCCCAGCCGACCGGTACGCCGACCCCCCGGCCAACCGCTCAGCCCCCCGGCACGCCGACCCCCCGGCCAACCGCCCAGCCCCCCGGCACGCCGACCCCACGACCGACCGCCCAGCCGGCCGTCCCGGGCGATGCCGGCGAGCCGGCTGTCGCGCCGACCACCGGTTCACCCGTCCAGCCCGCCGCGGAGGCAGCCGGCGCGCCGGCGGGGGACCTTCCCCGGGTTACCGCCATGCCTGACGAGTCACCGAACACGGGCCTCCGGTCGGCAGCGGACCGGCTCAACCTGACCGGGACCGGGACCGGGCACGGCGACCGGCAATCCGTCGAGTCGACACCGGACCACCGGGAGCGGACCCGCACCGAACCTGCCGACGCGCCGGCCGACGACCCGCCGGCCAACGGCCTGCTGCGGCCGTCAGCGCGCCTGACCAGGCCAACGGCGACGCCGGCTCGGGCGACGCCGAGCCCAACGGTCGGCGCGGCCGCAGTGCCGCTGGGTACGGTGGACCCGGCAGCCCACGCGAAGCCGGGTCACGCCGAAACAGCACCGGCCCGGTCAGCCCACGATGAGGCGGCGCACGCCGAAGCGGCACCCGCCGAGGGAATCCGGCTCCACCCACAGCACACCGAGGCAGCGCCGGCCGAGGCCGATCAGATCAGATCAGCTCAGCCTGAGGCCGCCCAGGCCCTGGCACCCCAGCGGGAGGCCGCTCAGCCCCCGGCAGCCCAGGAGCCCCGGAACAAGCCCGCACCTATTCAGGCAGGCGGGATCCAAGTGCCCCAGCCCGAAGCAGCCCAGGCGCAAGCACCCCGGGCCGAAGCAATCCAGGCCGAAGCCGCCGAGGCCGAAGCCGCCGAGGCCGAAGCGCCCCAGGCCGAAGCGCCCCAGGCGCAAGCAACCCAGGCCCAGGCAGGCCAGCGTGACGACGTCGAGGTCGGGACGGCGCGCGCCGCAGCGAGCAGGGCGGAAGCCGGGGAGGTTACGACGGACGACGTCACCCCGGAATCGGCGGAGCCAGGGGCGGTGGAGTCCGGCGCGGCATGGCTGAGCCGGGGCGCCGACTCGGACGCCGTACCCGATGTGGTGCTGCTGCCTGAGCGCAGGGTCCGGCGGCCGGCGGCGGACCGGGGGACCCCCGAGCCGGCCCGGGCGGTTTTCGCCGGCGCGGCGCGGGTGCCGGTCCCGGAGCAGGGCGCTGTGCCCCGGGACGTGCCGTTCTGGCCGCTCATCCGGGACGAGCCCGGTGAACCGGTCGGTCGTGAGCCGACGAACTGGCCGGTGCCGCAGATGCGTTCCGCGCATGGGTGGACGTTGCCGCCGGCCGGCCCGGGGACCAAGGGGCGGCGCGCCGCGGTGCCGAAGCCGCCGCGGCGGCCGGCCCTGGGGTTGACCGCGCTGGTGCTGCTGGCACTGATCGCCGCCTTCTTCGCCTGGGTCAGCGCCGAACCGCTGTGGTTGGCGATCGGCCACAGCGAGCGCGGCACCGGCACGGTGAGCCGGTGCATCGGTGAGGGGATGACGCAACGCTGCATCGGCCGGTTCGTCGCGGCTGACGGGGGGTTCACCGTCGACGGGGTTGCCCTTCTCGGTGTGGACGGTGCCCGGGCTCCGGGCGCCGTCGTCGACGCGCGGATGGTGGGACCGGACAGTCGGCAGGCGTACGTCGTGGGCAGCAGCACCGTGCTGCACCTGCGGTGGGCGGTCGGTGTGCTGCTGGTGCTGCTCTGCGGGTTCGGGATCGCGCTGGCCACCGGCGCCCGCCGACTGGATCATCCCCGGGCGCGGCGCTGCGCCGTGTTGTGCTGCGTCGGCGCTCCGGTGCTGCTGCTGGCGGGTTTCCTAGCCGCCTCCTACTAGCTGACCCGCCGGTCAACCGGCCGAGCCGACCGGGCCACGGGGGTCCCCTGTGGTGACTTCTGGATCTTGGTGGCAACCGGCCCCCTGGAGGGCCATTTGCCACCAAGATCAGGGCTGCCACGATCGGGGCCGTGCGTCCGGTGGGTCAGGGGGTGTGCACGACGGTGTAGACGTCGCGCCGGCGCAGGTCGTACTCGACCGCCACCGCGGCGATGGCGTCGCGCCGCGAGCTGCCGGCGGCCTCCCGGTCGGCGACCAGGGCGCGCAGTTCGTCGTCGGACGGTCGGGCGCGCGGGTTTGCCGGTGCACCGGCGACCACCAGGGTGATCTCGCCGCGTGGCTCGCCAGCGGCGGCCCAGGCGGCCAGCTCGCCGAGTGGTCCGCGGCGGACCTCCTCGTACGTTTTCGTCAGCTCGCGGCAGACCGCGGCCAGCCGGTCCGGCCCGAAGGCCCCCACCAGGTCGGTCAGCGCGGCGGCGATCCGGTGCGGCGCCTCGAACAGGACCAGGGTGCGTTCCTCGGCGGCCAGCGCCCGCAGCCGGGACCGGCGCCCGGCTCCGGTGCGGGGTAGGAACCCCTCGAAGCAGAACCGGTCGCAGGGCAGCCCGGACAAGGCCAGAGCGGTGGTGACGGCGCTGGGTCCGGGGGCGGCGGTGACCGGCACGCCGGCGTCGAGGGCGGCGCGGACGAGGCGGTAACCCGGGTCGGAGACGCTGGGCATGCCGCCGTCGGTGACCAGGGCGACCACCGAGCCGTCGCGCAGCGCCGCCAACAGGTCGGGG
>DASVVF010000172.1:0-5524 GCA_036386695.1 Catenuloplanes sp.
CAGCTGGCCCGGCACGCCATCCCGGTGGACGCCAACCGGGAGGGGGTGATGGCCAGGCTGACGTTCACCCGGAGCGCCGACGGCCGGTGGCGCACCAGCCGGGCCGAGGCCATCGCGACCTGGGTGGAGCTGCGGCCCGACGTCCGGCTGGTGGACGTGGCGGCCCGCCTCGCCGACCCGGGCCCGCTCACCGTGGTCCAACGGCTGACCTACCGGGCGGCGCTGGAACGGGTCCGCGGTCACGTCCTGAGCCGCGGCGCCGACCGTTCCGGCCTGGTGGTGGCCACCCCGCCCCGATGAGAGCCACCCGCCGGCGCCCCCACCCCCGGCGGGCACGCGGCACCGCCCAGCAGTCGGGTCGCCGACGCCGCAGTCGGCGGCCGGATCGGGGCGCTCAGCCGGAGGTGGCGGCCCGCAGGCGCGGCGCGGCACCGCCGGGCACCGCCGGCGTGAGCACGGTGGGCCGGTACCGGGCCAGCCAGTCGACCAGCTCCGCGGGCGGCATCGGACGGGCGTGGAACCAGCCCTGCGCCGCGTGGCAGCCGGCGGCGTGCAGCAGCCGCCAGGTGCGTTCGTCCTCCACCCCTTCGGCGACCACCCGCAGGCCGAGGGCGCCGGCCAGGTCGATGATCGACCGGACGATGGCAGCGTCGTCCGCGTCGGTGCTCATGCCCAGGACGAACGAGCGGTCCACTTTGACCTCGGCCAACGGCAGCCGGCGCAGGTGTTGCAGGGAGGAGTACCCGGTGCCGAAGTCGTCCAGGGCGATCGCGATGCCCAGCCGGTCCAACCGGGCGATGGTCGCCAGGACCCGGTGCGGGTCCGCCATCAGGGCACCTTCGGTGATCTCGATCTGCAGCCGCGAGGCGGGCAACCCGTGCTCGGCGAGCAGCGTCTCGATCTGATCGACGATCTCGCCGGTGTGCAGGTCCCGCACGCTGACGTTCAGGGCGGCGCGGACGTTGATCCCGACCGCCGCCCACCCGGCCAGTTGACGCACCACGTCGTCGACGACCCGCCGGGTGAGCAGGCGCATCACCGCGGTCTGCTCGGCCACCCGGATCAGCTCGGCCGGCCCGACCATGCCGCGGCGCGGGTGCCGCCAGCGCAGCAGCGCCTCCACCCCGATCACCTCGCCGGTGCCGATGGCCACCTGCGGCTGGTAGTACATGGTGATCTCGCCGGGATCGTCCGCCCCGCCGGACCCGGGGTCGCTCTCCAGCGTGCGGCGCAGGTCGGCCAGCAGGCTCAACCGCTCCGGCGAGCTGTGATCGGACTCCGGTGTGTAGAGCACGATCGCGTCGCCGCGCTGCTTCGCCTCGTACATCGCCACCTCCGCGTGGCGCATCAGGGTGACGAAGTCCTCGCCGTGCTGCGGATAGAGCGCCACGCCGATCGAGGCGTCGACGTCCAGCGGCAGCCCGTCCAGCGACACCGGCTCACGCAGGGCGGCAGCCAACCGGTCGGCCAGCCGGCGGGCCGCTTCCGGCCCGTCCAGCCGCGGCGCGAGGACGGCGAACTCGTCGCCACCGAGGCGGGCCACCAGTTCCTGCGGGCCGACCGCGCCGGCCAGCCGGTCCGCCACGGCGACCAGCAGCCGGTCGCCGACCGCGTGGCCGAGGGCGTCATTGACGTGCTTAAACCCGTCCAGGTCAAGCAGCAGCAGCACCAGATGGTGGTCGGCGAAGCCCAGGGCACGCCGGGCGGCGTGCCGGGCCGCCTGGTCGGCCGCCTCACCCAGCAGCGCCTTGCGGTTGGCCAGCCCGGTGAGCGGGTCGAGCCGGGCCAACTGCTCGTGCTCGGCGAACAGCCGCACCATCCGGTGCAGGCCGTAGAGCGGGACGACCACCAGCGCGATGAGCGCCGGGCTGGCCAGCGCGCCGGCCAGCAGCACCGGACTGAGCAGCAGCAGCGACCCGGTGGAGAGCAGCTCGAACACCAGCCCGCGACGGACGGCCGCCCACTGGCGATGACCGCCGCGCAACCGCACGGCGGCGGCGACGATGCCGTACCGGAGGGCGAACCAGGCGGCGGCCGCGGCGACCGCCCAGGCCACATCGGTCGGCTGTGGACGGGCTCCGAGCGCGAACGCGGTGCCGCCGGCCAGCAGCAGCACCCCGTCGGCCACGGCGAAGGCCAACGCGAAGCGGGCGATGTCGAAGACCACCCGGGCCGGGCTCCGCCGGTGGCGCCAGCAGGCCGCCAGCACCGCGACGGCCTGCACCACCATCGCCGGCCCGGCACCCCAGGCGAGCAGGATGGCGAAGGTCAGGCAGACCGACGGGAGGACGGTGCCGCCGTACCGGCGGTCGGCGGGGGTGAACGGCCAGGCGTCCACCACGACGGCCAGCGCCGCCATCACCCAGAAGGCCGGCGGGAGGCTGCCCACCGGGACGGTGCCGGCCAGCGCCGGGGCGGTGGCGGCGACGCCGGCGACCACGACCACCGTCCACACAGGGCCGAGCGGGCGTAGCGGGGCCGCGTCCGGGGTGACGCGGTAGCGGGGCAGGACGGGCTGCATGCCACCTCCCGCTGACGACCCCCTCGACCGGACGCCCCCACCCTAGAGGGCAAATCGCCCGGTAAGAACAAGCCAGGCAGATCGTGACGAAGACGATATATGTCACGCTACCCAGCGTGCGTGGCGGTTACCGTACGTCAGTATCCGGTTCCGGCTGGCCGCCCTCGGCCACCGCTCTGGCCGCCTGCGGGCCATCGGCCAACAGCACCGCGAAGCCGCTCTCGTCGAGCACCGGCACCTTCAACGACAGCGCCTTGTCGTACTTGGTGCCGGGGTTGTCGCCCACCACCACGAAGCTGGTCTTCTTCGACACCGCCCCGCTGACCTTGCCGCCCCGGGCGGTGATCTCCTCACTCGCCCGGTCGCGAGAGTATCCGGCCAGGGTGCCGGTGACCACGAGAGTCATCCCTTCGAGGGGGCGTGGCCCGTCGTCGACGTGCTCCTCCACCATCCGCACCCCGGCGGCCCGCCACTTGCCGACCACCTCGCGGTGCCAGTCCACGGCGAACCATTCCCGCAGGCTCACGGCGATCGTCGGACCGACCCCCTCCACCGCGGCCAACTCCTCCACGGCAGCCGCCTCGATCGCCTCGATCGAACCGAAGTGCCGGGCCAGCGCCTGCGCGGCGGTCGGGCCGACATGGCGGATGGACAGTGCCACCAGGACCCGCCACAACGGACGTTCCTTCGCCTCCGCCAGCCGGTCGAGCAGCTTGACGGCGTTGCTGCCCAGGCTGCCGTCCTTGTTGACGAAGAACTCCGAGCGCCGCAGCCGCTGCGCGTCTAGGTCGAACAGATCCCCCTCGTCGGTGATCACCTGCGACTCGAGCAGCGCCGCCGCCGCCTTGTAGCCCAGCACCTCGATGTCGAACCCGCCCCGACCCGCCAGGTGGAACACCCGCTCGCGCAACTGCGCCGGACAGGACCGGTTGTTCGGGCAGCGGATATCGACATCGCCCTCCTTGGCCGGCGCCAACGCCGTGCCGCAGGACGGACAACGGGTCGGCATCACGAACGGGCGGGCGTCGTCGGGCCGCAGCTCGACCACCGGGCCGAGCACCTCGGGAATCACATCACCGGCCTTGCGCAGCACCACGGTGTCGCCGATCAGCACCCCCTTGCGCTGCACCTCGCGCGCGTTGTGCAGGGTGGCGAGCGCGACCGTCGAGCCGGCCACCCGGACCGGCTCCAGCACGGCGAACGGGGTGACCCGCCCGGTGCGGCCCACGTTGACGTCGATGTCGAGCAGCTTGGTGGTGACCTCCTGCGGCGGATACTTGTAGGCGATCGCCCAACGCGGCGCCCGGCTGGTGGAGCCCAGCCGCCCCTGCAGCGCCACCGGGTCGACCTTGACCACCACCCCGTCGATCTCATGCTCGACGTCGTGGCGGTGCTCGGCGTAGTACGCGATGAAGTCGCGCACCCCGGCCAGGTCGTCGACCACCTTCCACCGGTCGCTGACCGGCAGACCCCACCGCGCCAACCGGGCGTAGGCCTCGGACTGGGCGGCCGGGTCGAACCCGCGGCGGGCGCCGATGCCGTGCACGACCATCCGCAGCGGACGCGCCGCGCTGATCCGCGGGTCCTTCTGCCGCAGACTGCCGGCCGCCGCGTTACGGGGGTTGGCGAACGGCGCCTTGCCCTGCTCGACCAGGCTGGCGTTCAGGTCGGCGAAGGCCGCCACCGGGAAGTACACCTCACCGCGGATCTCCACCAGCTCGGGCGGCGGGTCGTCGCCGCCGAGGCGCTCGGGCACCGCGCGGATGGTCCGCACGTTCGGCGTGACGTCCTCGCCGGTGCGCCCGTCGCCCCGGGTGGCGGCCCGCACCAGCCGACCGCGCTCGTAGGTGAGGTTGATCGCCAGGCCGTCGACCTTGAGCTCGCAGATGAACGGTGCCGGCCCACCGGCGTCGCGTTCCACCCGCTCGGCCCACGCGGCCAACTCCTCGTCGGCGAAGACGTTGTCCAGCGACATCATCCGCTCGGCGTGCTCGACCGGGGTGAACTGCGTGGAGAACGTGCCACCGACGTTCTGGGTGGGCGAGTCCGGCGTCCGCAGTGCCGGGTACTGCTCCTCCAGCGCCGACA
Source organism: Catenuloplanes sp. (assembly GCA_036386695.1). GTDB lineage: Bacteria > Actinomycetota > Actinomycetes > Mycobacteriales > Micromonosporaceae > DASVVF01. Next base: position 4,610 of record DASVVF010000172.1, read on the forward strand.
GGTCGCCCAGCAGCCGGTCGAACTCGGCATCGGCGATCGTCGGCGCGTCCAGGACGTAGTACCGGTACTGGTGCCCACGCACCTCGTCGGCGAGCGCCGCGTGGCGTTCCTTCGCCTCCGGCGTGGGCTCGGCGCCGGCCGCCGCCTCCTGCGCCGCGGTCACCCGCTGGGACAACGCGTCCTCGGACACCGGCCCACCCTCCCCCGACATCGGCCGGCCCGCACCCCCTGCCGGCCACACCGTTGTGCTGTTACCGGCACCGTAGCCGCCCGCCCCGACATCCGTGGCGCCGCGCCGTCGGACTCAGTCCCAGACGAGGCAGAACGGGTGCCCGGCGGGGTCGGCGTACACCCGGAAGTCGTCGCCCTTGCCCGGCAACCGGCTGGCGCCGATGGCCAGCACCTTGGCCTCGGCGGCCTCGATGTCGTCCACCAGGACGTCCAGGTGGAACTGCTGCGGCCGCTCCGGATCGGGCCAGTGCGGCTCGCGCAGGTCCGGAGCCTGCTGGAAGGCGATGCCCGGGGCGTCCGAGTCGGCGCCGATGACCACCCAGTCGCCACTGTCACGCACCACGTACCAGCCGAGCAGCTCGCAGTAGAAACTGGCCAGCGCCCGGGGGTCGGGGCAGTCGATCACTGTGTTGTGCAGGCGTCCAATCATGTCGTCATGATGCCCGCCAAGGCCGCCGCCAACACCAGTTTTCAGCCCTCCGCGAGCCGACGGCCAGCCTCCCGGCAGGCGGTCAGGACCGCCCGCGCGTACTGCGGGCCGGCACCGGCCAGCCCGCACGCCGGCGTGACGACCACCTGCCCCGCGAGCTGCTCGACGGGAAAGCCCAGCCGGTGCCACAGCGCCCGGATCGGCTCGGCGACCGCCGCCGACGACGGCGGGCCGCCGACGGCGGGTGCGCCGGC
>DASVVF010000173.1:0-9774 GCA_036386695.1 Catenuloplanes sp.
AGCCCTGCCGGACGATCAGATTCTCCCCGAGGCAGCGGTCGGTTCCCGCGTCACCGTAGTCCCGCTGGGCGGTGCCCTCGCTGGCGTTCAGATCGTCGTCGCCGTTCCCGCCGTGCAGCGTGTCGTTGCCGCCGAGGCCCACCAGGGTGTCGTTGCCCCCGTCGCCCCGCAGCACGTCGTCGCCCTCGTGGCCGGTCAGGACGTCGTCACCGTCCCCGCCGTGCAGGCGGACCGTCCCGGCGAACCCGGTCAGGGTGTCGTTGCCGCCCTGCCCCCACGCGACGTCGTCACCGAAGCTGGCGTTGATGGTGTCGGCACCCGCCCCGCCGTAGCTGGTGTCGTTCTCGAAGCCGCCGACCAGCTGGTCGGCGCCCGCGTCGCCGTAGAGGGTGTCGTTGTCCGACCCGCCGTGCAGGTGGTCGTCACCATCGCCGCCGGAGAGCCAGTCGGCGCCGTCACCGCTCTCCAGCGTGTCCGCGCCGCCGAGCCCGCGCAACCGGTCCGCGCCCCCCCAGCCGACCAGCGTGTTGGCCGCGCCGTTGCCGGTCAATGTGTCCGCGCCGGAGGTGCCGTGCAGCCCTTCGACGGTGGCCCGCACGTTGTCGGCCTCACCGGCCGCGCCGTCGTTGGCCTGCCCGTCCAGGGTGACGGTCACCGCCGGATGCTCCCAGTCGTAGCGGGCGGTGTCGACGCCGGGACCGCCATCGAGGTCGTCGGCCCCCAGGCCGGTGTACAGCTCGTCGTCGCCGTCGTCGCCGCGGACCCGGTCGTCGCCGGGCCCGTCGGTCAGCTGGTCGTTGTGGCCGCCGCCGGTGATCCGGTCGTCGCCCGGACCGCCGTCGAGGAAGTCCGGCCCGAGGTTGCCGGCCAGGACGTCCGCCCCGCCCTCGCCGTTGAAGTGGTTCTGGGCCGGTGCCACGGCGCTCAGCCGGTCGTCGCCGTCCCCGCCGAAGGCGTACGTGTGCAGCTCCGAGTCGTTGTCGAAGGTGTCGGCGCCGGCGCCCAACCGGATCTGGACCGCGAACTCCGGCCGGGGACACCGGACGGCGTGGGGGTCCAGCCGCACACAACCCTCGTCCGGGCGGGACGGGTCGACGTCGATCGGCGCGCCGAGGTCGCGCAGCACGGTGCCGTCCAGCCCGGTGGTGAGCGTCAGCCGGTTGGCGGCGTCCGGTTGGGCGGTGAAGAACAGGGTTCCGTCCAGCAGGTAGACCTGCCCGGCGGGTGCGGCCGCCCGCGCGGCGCCGGCGCCGCCCAGGGCGGTCACGGCGACCGCGCCCAGGCTCAGGCAGGCGCCCAGGGTGGCCCGGCGGACGGTCCCGCCGATGGTGGGATGCAGCACGGTTGTCGTCTCCCTCGAAGAACGGCGAAGTGGGGGTGGGCGGGCGGGGTCGGGGGCTAACGCAGCCAGCCGTACGCCTGCCCGTTGACGTCGAGTGGGCGGTCCCCGGTGCCGGTGGCCCCGATCAGCCGGACGGCGGGCTTCACGCCGGGGTTGACCAGCGGCTCCCGGTCGTACGCCAACCACCTGCTGTCCGGGGACCAGACCGGACGGTTCTCCACCCTGGTCGGGGTGTTGGTCACCCGCAGCACCCGGCGGTCGTCGACCCGCACCGTGTAGAGATCACGCTCGAGGTCGTACGCCAACTGACCGAACGCCAGCGGCACCGTCCCGGAGTAGGCGATCTGTCGACCGTCCGGACTCCACGCGGCGTGCAGCTTGAACGATCCCGCGTCGGTGAGCTGCCGGGTCGCTCCGGTCCCGACGTCGGTGACGTAGATCGCCGATCGGTCGGCTTCCCGCGGGCCCGCCGCATAGGTCACCCTGGTGCCGTCCGGCGACCAGCTCACCCGGCCGTACCCGACCATCGTGGCGCGCGCGTCGACTCCCGGGAACACCCGCACGTTGGTGCCGTCGACGTTCAGCACGATGAGGCGGCCCATCTGGCCGCCGTCATAGGGCTCCAGCGAGGCGATCTGCCGGCCGTCCGGGGAGAAGTTCGGGGCGGTGAGGCCGCACACCCGTTCGCAGTAGGGGTCGGCGTCCGGGTCCGGCCGCGCGATGATCTGCCGGGCGCCGGTGCCGTCCGCGCGGGCCGTCCACACGCTCTGGTCGGCCCGGGTGTAGACCACCGTCCGCAGGTCCGCCGAGTAGGCGACCGAGCTGCCCGGCCAGCGAGTGTCCAGGTTGGTCACTTCGGTGCGGCGGCCGGTCCGGTCCGGTAGGACGCTGTACAGATTGTTGAATTCCCGGGCGCCCAGGCCGCTGGTGTAGAGGATGCGGCCGGGCGGATCGGTGGCCGCGGCGGCTGGCGCGGCGGCCCCCACCGTCGCTCCCGCGATCGCGCACGCGGTCAGGGCAACCACGGTGGCGGCTCGTGTCAGGCTCACAACTGTCCCTTCAGGCTGACGCCGGTGATGCTCAGCCGGCGAAAGCTGAGGCTAGCGGGTCGCCGATGGACAGTGGCGAAAAGTCAGCTGATGGAACGACGGAACTACGACCTACGACGGAGACCCGTCCCCGCGGGCATCATCCTTCGGGCCGGGTTGGCGGGGAGCCGGTCCATTGCGGATGGTGATCCCGGCCGACCTCCACGATCGCGGACGGGGGCGGCCGGGCGGCGGCCGGGGGGCGGCCGGGCGGCGGCCGGGGGGCGGCCGGGAGGCGGGCCGGTAGGGCGCACGCGCACCGGGTGCCGGGGCGGTGAGCTGCGGTGATTGCCTCGCCACACCCGGCCGGGGCGGGCAGGATGGTGGCCATGACGCTCTGGTTGCCGATCGACGCCGAGGCGAACCGGCTGCTGCGGGAGGACCCGCTGGCCCTGCTGGTCGGCATGGTGCTCGACCAGCAGGTGCCGATGCAGAAGGCGTTCTCCTCGCCGTACCACCTGGCGCAGCGCCTCGGGCACGTGCCCGACGCCCGCGAGCTGGCGACCTTTGACCCGGAGGCGCTGACGGCGGTCTTCGCCGAGCGCCCGGCGCTGCACCGGTTTCCCAGGGCGATGGCGGCCCGGGTACAGGAGGTCTGCCAGGTGCTCGTCGAGCGCTACGACGGCGACCCGGCGGCGCTGTGGAACGGGGCCGAGGACGGTGCGCGGCTCCTGCGGCGCATCGCCGAGCTGCCCGGCTTCGGCAGGCAGAAGGCGCAGATCTTCACCGCGCTGCTGGGCAAGCGGTTCGGGGTGCGGCCGGCCGGCTGGCGTGCGGCGGCCGGTGATTACGGCGACGAGGCCGCGTTCCGCTCGGTTGCCGACGTCGTCGACGAGGAATCGCTGCGCCGGGTCCGAACGTTCAAGCAGCAGGCGAAGGCGGCCGCCAGAGAGGCTGGCGGCTGACGGTGCCGGTGCCGGTGCCGGTGGCGGTGGCGGTGGCGGTGGCGGTGGCGGTGGCGGTGGCGGTCAGGCGGCGGTCGGGTGTTGGGCCAGGGCCGCCAGCGCCCGCCGGACGTCGGCCAACGACACCGTCGCCGAGTCGTCGAGATCGGCCAGCCCCGCTTCGATCCACTGGCGCATCAGCGTGGTGACCCCGATGCCCCGGGCGTCGGCGGCGGCGCGCACCCGCTCGTAGGTGTCGACCGGTAGCCGCACCGAGCGGCTGACCATCGGCACGTCGCTGTCGGGGATCGGCAGCTCCGCCGGTGCCTGGTCGCCGATCAGGTCGGCGAACGCGTCCCCACCGTCGTGGAACTGCTTGACCGCGTCGTTCCTCGCCACCGCCACCGCCTCCTCAGCGTTGCCACTTCCGGATCGCCTCGTCGTACCGCTTGGCCTCGATGTCGCTCAGCTGACGCGCGGAGAGCACGTCCCAGTCGTTGTCGGTGTGGTCTGACTCGGCGAGCAGCACCGCGAGCCGTCGACCACGCCGGGTCGCCGCGTAGACGACCATGACGTCGTCGCCGAGGTGCCTGATGACCCGCTGCGTGCTGTGCAGGGCCTGCCAGACCTCCGCCGCCGTGACGTCGTAGAGCCGCAGGTTGGCCAGGGCCTCGTCGGTGAAGCTGAACCGGCTACCCACGCCGCGAGCGTACCACGCTCGTGGTACGTCGGGGGAAACGGCCGTGTTGGGCTTTCGCCCGGCCGGTGGAAGGATGGAGGTGTTGCCCATGGAGGGAAATCGCGGGTGAGACGCCAGTCTGAGCGGCCAGTCCTGATCACCGACGCGGTGCGCAGCCAGGACGATCAGCTGCGCAGGCGCCAGACCCGCTACATCGCGATGATGTCCATCCGGGCCGGCTGCCTGGTGCTCGGCGCGATCCTGATCAGTTACGAGGCGCCGCTGCTGCCCGTGTGGCTGTCGCTGTGCGCGGTCGGCATGGTCGTCATTCCCTGGCTGGCGGTGCTGCTGGCCAACGACCGGCCGCCCAAGAAGGAACACCGCAGGGCCAGCCGGTATGAGCCGGAACCGTTGCCGGCGACGCAGCCACGGGCGCTGCCGACCGAGCCGCCCGCCCCGCGCACCATCGACGTCGATCCCTAACCGGGGCGTGTCGGCGGGCGGGCGCCGAGGCGGCTGACAGCGAGCGCGCCGGCGGCGGCCCCGGCCCGCAGCGCCTCCTGCGGTGGTCGCCCCGCCAGCCAGGCCACCAGCACTCCGGCGGCGAACGCGTCCCCGGCGCCGGTGGCGTCCACCGCGTCGGCCGGCTCGGCGGGCACGGCGACCAGACCACCGTCGGGCTGCGCCCAGACCGCCCCCGACGCGCCACGTTTCAGCACCGCGGCCCGGGCCAGCCCGGTCAGCGCCCCGGCCTGTCGACCGGGCGATCCCGCGCCCACCAGCGCCGTCGCCTCGTCCGTGTTCGCCAGCAGCAGGTCGACGCCGCGTATCCAGGCGGCGAAGGCGCTCGGACCGACCCGGCGCAACGGTCCGGCCGACGCCGCGTCCACGCTGGTGGTCAGGCCGCGCTCGCGGGCCAGCGCCAGCGCCCGCAGGCCGGCGGGCCGCGACGCGTCGTCGAGCAGCGTGTAACCGGACAGGTGCAGGTGTACGAGATCCGCGGCGTCGCCGAGCGCCGTCGCCACGTCCGCCGGGCTCAACAGCAGGTTGGCGCCCCGATCGGTCAGCATCGTCCGCTCGGTGCCGGAGGCGACGACCACCACGCTGCCGGTCGCCGCCCCGGGGTGCCGGCGGATGGCGCACCGGACCCCGTACCCGGCCAGCTCGGCCAGCCGCGCCGTCGCGGCATCGTCGGTGCCCACCGCCGCGACCAGACTCACCCGCGCCCCGTGCCAGGCCAGCCAGGCGGCGGTGTTGGCGCCCTGGCCGCCGCCGGTCATCCGGACCGTGGCCGGTGTGTCGGACCCGGCGGCCAACGGCCCGGCCAGGACCGCCAGCACGTCGGTGACCAGGTCGCCGACCACGGCCACCCGCGCCGGTGGGTCAGCCATCGTGGGCGGCGACCGCGATCCGGGCGGCCAGTTCGGCGTTGCGCAGGATGACCCGGACGTTCACCGCCAGGCTGCGACCCTGGGTGGCGGCGTGGAAATGCTCCAGTAGGAACGGCGTGACCGCCTTGCCGGTGACCCCCTCGTCGGCCAGCCGGGTGAGTCCCTCGGCGAGCGTACGGTCGTGCAGCTGTCGGTCGAGCTGCTCGTCCGGCGGCAACGGGTTGGCCACCACGATGGCGCCCCGGTGCGCCCGCTGGGCGGCCCGGGCGGTCATCACCGCCGCGATCTCCGCCGGCGAGTCCACCGACCAGTCGAGGTCGAAGCCGCCGTCGGTGACGAAGAACCCCGCGAAGCGGTGGGTGCGGTAGCCCACGACGGTGACCCCGAGGGTCTCCAGCCGTTCCAGGGTCGCGCCGACGTCGAGGATCGACTTGACCCCGGCACACACCACGACGATCGGCGTCCGGGCCAGCGTCACCAGGTCGGCCGATTCGTCGTAGGTCGTCCCGGCCTCCCGGTGCACCCCACCCAGGCCGCCGGTGGCGAACACGCCGATGCCGGCGGCGGTCGCCGCCGCGCTGGTCGCGGCGACCGTGGTGGCGCCCGTGACCCCCTTGGCCGCGGCCACCGCCAGGTCCCGCACCGACAGCTTGGCGACGCCGTCGGTGCTGGCCAGGGCGGTCAGCTCGGCGTCGTCCAGGCCGACCACCAGCTGCCCGGCGACCATCCCGATGGTGGCCGGGACGGCTCCCGCCCCGCGTACGGCGCGCTCGATGTCCCGGGCCACCCGCAGGTTGTCCGGGCGGGGCAGGCCGTGCGAGATGATGGTGCTCTCCAACGCCACGAGCGGCCGACCGTCCCGGCGCGCGGCGGCCACCTCGGCGCCGTACCTGAGGTCGAAAGCGGAGCCGGCCACCGGCAATGCGAATTCGGTCACAACCGACACCGTACGGGCCCATCCACGGCCCGTTCGGTGGACCGCCCGGGGGTGAGCTGTCAGACTTGTCGGTTGGAGCGAGAATCGCCGTGGCCGGGGGGCCTGCGGCTCGCAGCGAGACGATCCCGATGGAGGGCAGAAGACGGTGAGCACGGAGATTCTGGAGCGGCCGGAAACCAAGGACGCCGACACCGGACCCGAGATGTTCCACTACGTGCGCAAGGAGAAGATCGCCGAGAGCGCCGTCATGGGCACCTTCGTCGTCGCTCTGTGTGGCGAGACCTTCCCGGTCACCAAGACTCCGAAGCCGGGGTCGCCCGTCTGCCCGCAGTGCAAGGAGATCATCGAGTCGATGCGGCGGTAATCGCCGCCGCCCGTACCCGCTGTGTCCCGCACGGCGCCGCGCTGGGCCCGGGCGGCCGGTCCGTGCGCCGGCGGTGGCGCCTCCCGCGTGCCGCCCCAGCGCGCCGGTATGCTGAAGTCCGCCTTCGCGGCCGCCGCCGCGGAGGCGTTTTCGTGCCGCCTCCGGACTCCGAAGGAGCGTACTTCGCGTGAGCCCCCGGGTGCCCACCCTCGACACCTTCCCGCCGCTGCGCGCGTGGCAGCGGCGGGCGATGGTGGAATACCTGCGGCGCCGTTCGGACGACTTCATGGCCGTCGCCACGCCCGGTGCCGGCAAGACCACCTTCGCTCTGCGGATCGCCGCTGAACTGCTGGCCGACGGGACCGTCGAGGCGGTGACGGTGGTCGCCCCGACCGAGCATCTGAAGACCCAGTGGGCCACCGCCGCGGCCCGGGTCGGCATCCAGCTCGACGCCGCGTTCCGCAACGCCGACCTGCATTCCGCGGCCGACTTCCACGGTGCGGTGGTCACGTACGCCCAGGTGGGCATGGCGCCCGCGGTGCACCGCCGGCGCACCATGACGCGCCGCACGATGGTCATCCTGGACGAGATCCACCACGCCGGCGACTCGCGTACCTGGGGGGACGGGGTCAAGGCGGCCTTCGAGCCGGCGGTACGGCGGCTGATGCTGACCGGTACGCCGTTCCGCTCGGACGAGAACCCCATCCCGTTCGTCACCTACGAGCGGGGCGAAGGGGGGCTGCAACGCTCCCGGTCCGACTCGACGTACGGCTACGCCGACGCGCTGCGCGACGGGGTGGTCCGGCCGGTCATGTTCCTGGCCTACTCCGGTGAGACCCGGTGGCGCACCAGCGCGGGTGACGAGCTGGCCGCCCGCCTCGGCGAGCCGATGACACAGGACCTCGTCGCCCAGGCCTGGCGTACCGCGCTGGATCCCGGCGGCGACTGGATGCCCCAGGTGCTGCGCTCCGCCGACGCCCGACTGCGGGTCCTGCGCGACCACGGCATGCCCGACGCCGGCGGCCTGGTGATCGCCAGCGACCAGCAGTCGGCCCGGGCGTACGCGAAGCTACTCGAGACGGTGACCGGCGAGAAGGCGGTCGTGGTGCTCTCCGACGACGTCGGGGCGTCGGGGCGCATCGCGGCGTTCGGCGCGTCGCGGCAGCGGTGGCTGGTCGCGGTGCGGATGGTCTCCGAGGGCGTCGACATCCCGCGCCTCGCGGTCGGGGTGTACGCCACCAGCGCGTCCACCCCGCTGTACTTCGCCCAGGCGATCGGCCGCTTCGTGCGGGCCCGCAAACCCGGTGAGACGGCGACGGTGTTCCTGCCCAGCGTGCCGCAGCTGCTCGCGCTGGCCAGCGAGATGGAGGCCGAGCGCGACCACGTGCTCGGCGCGCCCAAGGAACCCGACGGCTTCGACGACGACCTGCTGGAACGGGCGCAACGCAGCGAACAGGGCAGCGACGAACTCGACAAGCGGTTCGAGGCGCTGTCGGCGACCGCCGAACTCGACCAGGTGATCTTCGATGGGGCCTCGTTCGGCACCGGGGCGCTTTCCGGCACGCCGGAGGAGGAGGAGTTTCTGGGCCTGCCCGGGCTGCTCAGTCCCGACCAGGTCGCGGTGCTGCTGACCCGCCGGCAGGCGGAGCAGGTGGCGGCCCAGCGCCGGCGGCGGGCGGCTGAGCCGGTGCCGGCGGCACGTCAGGCGGCACCCGTACTCTCCGCCGGGGAACGGCGGGTGGCGTTGCGCCGCCAGCTCAACACGCTGGTCGCGGCCCACCACCACCGCACCGGACTGCCACACGGGAAGATCCATGCCGAGCTGCGCCGGTTGTGCGGTGGGCCGCCCAGCGCCCAGGCCACGATCGAGCAGCTGGAGGAGCGCATCGCCACCATCCAGACGCTGTGACCCGGCCGGACGGTGCGTACCCGGCCGGCCCCGCCGGGGTACGCAAAAGGGGCACCCCACCAGGGGCGCCCCTTTTTCAGGTATCGGTCAGTTGTTGGCCATCATCATGTCGGCGCCGCGCCAGCTGAAATCGGGGTCGGCCGCGTACTGCACGGCGATTTTCACCAGGTCCTCGGCGTACTTGTTGGCGTGGTGCCCACAGAACACCAGCTCGCTGCCACCAGCGAGAGTTAAGCGCAGCTTTCCCGCGGCGTTGCAGCGGTCGCAACGTTCATCGGCGGCTGGTCCGGCCACCGTTCCCGCCGGCGGCGTGAGAGTCGGGGTCATCGCCTTCCTCCTCTGGTCGTCACCGATGAACATGTTCGTCGGTTCTTGCTCACTCATCGTGCAACGCCCGGGGTAGGCGTTGCCTTCCCACAGTGCCCCCGGGGGACCCAGGTCACACGCGGTACGGCTGGTGCCGTGCTCCAAGAGTGCCACGCCAACGATCACAACTGCGCAACGGATTGATCACCACGCCAATATGCACGGTGAGTGACCAAAACGACACTCAGCGTTGACGGATACCGATTAGTCCAGGTAGTCCCGGAGGACCTGCGACCGGGACGGGTGGCGCAGCTTGGACATCGTCTTGGACTCGATCTGCCGGATCCGCTCCCGGGTGACCCCGTAGACCTGGCCGATCTCGTCCAACGTGCGTGGTTGACCGTCGGTGAGCCCGAATCGCAGGCGGACCACCCCGGCCTCACGCTCGGAGAGCGTCTGCAACACCTGCTGCAGCTGGTCCTGGAGCAGCGAGAACGATACCGCGTCAACGGCCACGACCGCTTCGGAGTCCTCGATGAAGTCCCCGAGCTGGCTGTCGCCCTCATCGCCGATGGTCTGGTCCAGCGAGATCGGCTCCCGGGCGTACTGCTGGATTTCCAGCACCTTCTCCGGGGTGATGTCCATCTCCTTGGCGAGTTCCTCCGGGGTGGGCTCGCGGCCCAGGTCCTGGAGCAGCTCCCGTTGGATGCGACCCAGCTTGTTGATCACTTCGACCATGTGGACCGGGATGCGGATGGTGCGGGCCTGGTCGGCCATGGCGCGGGTGATGGCCTGGCGGATCCACCAGGTGGCGTAGGTGGAGAACTTGTAGCCCTTGGTGTAGTCGAACTTCTCGACCGCGCGGATCAGGCCG
>DASVVF010000174.1:0-2909 GCA_036386695.1 Catenuloplanes sp.
CCGGCGTGCTGTTCCGCAACGGCACGCTGAACGCCACCACCCAGACGATCGCCTGGTGTGTCATCTTCTTCTTCGCCTCCGCCGGGGCCAGCGCCGCGTACCTGACGGTCAGCGAGATCTTCCCGATGGAGACCAGGGCGATGGCGATCGCGTTCTTCTTCGCGACCGGCACGATCGTCGGCGGCTTCGGCGGGCCGTTGCTGTTCGGCGCCCTGATCCAGAGCGGTGAACCGGGTCAGATCTTCATCGGCTATGTCATCGGCGCGGTGGTGATGATCTTCGGCGGCATCGCGCAGGCGACGCTGGGCGTCGAGGCCGCCCAGCGCGACCTGGAGGACATCGCCCCGCCGCTGTCGGCGCAGGCGGCCGAGTTGGAGGAGCCCGGCGAGGAGGCCGACCCGTACACCCTGGGCCGCGGGCAGGCCCGCGGCGCCGACCACGCGTCGCAACCGTAGAGCACGTTGGTGGAGGTGAGCCAGATGGCCAGCAGCTACACCCCCTTTCCCGGGGGGTCCAGCCAGGACAAGGACGAGAACGAATGGTGGCTGCAGCGGGAGATCTCGCTGATCGGCAACCTGCTCAAGGAAGAGGGCGAGACGTCGCGCGACGAGATCGGACAGCGGCTCGGCTGCAAGTACTGGGGGCCGATGCGGTTCCGCAACGCGTTGCGGGAGGGCGTCAAGCGCGGTGCCTTCCGTAAAACCGACGGGAAGCGGTACGCCGCGGCCCGGTAGACCCATGGGAACCGCGGCGGGTGGGGGGTCCGACCGACGGACCCGCCCACCCGCGCGGTGCCGTCAGATCCGGGCGCCCACCGCGGCGCCGTTGGCCGGGCGCAGGAACGGCGAGGTGACGATCGCTCCGCCGGCGCCGCGGGCGCCGGTGATCTTCGCGGGGTCGGTGCTGGCCAGGGTCCACGGCCCGGGCAGGTTCCACGAGTTGCCGCTGGCGCGCGAGGAGCCGGCCTTGACCGCCGTGCGGTTGGCCACGGAGAGGTTCCCGGTCAACGTCGACGTGGAGTCGGCGAAGTCGAAGCCGGTGCCCCCGTTGCGCCAGGCGGTGTTGTTCGCGATGGTCAGCGATCCTTCGTTGCCGTTGTCGATGAACCCGCCGACCGCGTTGTCGAAGGCGATGCTGTTGCGCACGGTGTGGTTGGCGGCCGGTCCGCCGCCACCCATCTTGAACCCGTTGCCGTCACCGGCGAAGTTGGGGAAGTTCCACCGGTTGACCCCGTTGCCCCATGCCACGCTGGCTTCGATGGTGATCGGGGAGGTGAACTTCCAGGCGTCGAAGCCGTCGTCGACGTTGTTCCACAGCCGTGCGCCCCGGACCACGTTGCCGGTGCCGGCGCCCTCCTTGATGGCCAGGCCGTCGGCGCTCTCGCCGTTCTTGCGCGGGTCGTGGTTGAGGTAGCTGTCCAGGTTGATGATCTGGTTGTTGGCGGAGGCGCCCTGGAGTTGCAGACCGCTCTCGTAGTTGTCGTACGTCACCAGCCGCTCGAACACGTTGTTGTTGCAGCCGCTGCAGTACAGCCCGTACGGCCCCCGGGTGATCCGCAGGCCGACGATCTTCCAGTACGACGCCTCCATGTGGATCGCTCCCCGCTCCGGGCGGGGGACGCTGCCGCCGACCGGGGTGTGGCTGGCCGGCAGCGACTCGCCGTCGACGGTGACGACCTCGTTCTGGTACGCCGTCAGGGTGATCGGCTTGCCGGCCTGGCCGCTCTTGAGGATCTGCACGTTACGGGCGAGCCGGTAGGTGCCGCCGCGCACGCTGATCGTGGTCCCCGGCTGGGCCAGGTCGACCGCCCGTTGCAGGGTGCCCAGCGGTCGGGCCGGGGTGCCGGGGTTGCCGTCGTCGCCGGTGGTGGCCACGACCAGGGTGGCGCCCTCGGCCGCCGCCGCGACCGGGGCGGTCCGGTCGGGCCCGCTAGCCACGGCGGGGTACGCCGCGAGCGGGTCGGCCCAGGCGCCCGGGGTCGCCAGTCCCACGGCGCCGAGGGTGGTCGCGGCGGTGACCGCGACAAGTCGCCAGCGTGCCGGGCGGGCTCGGGTCAGGGTGCGCATGCGCGTCGGTCCTCTCCGGTCGGCCTCCGCGGAGGCGCCGCTGGAACGGTCGCCGGGAGGGCAGGAAACCGCTTTCCAGCATGGTCGGACGGTACGGTCATCGCGTTTCGGCTGTCAAGTGACGTTCGCCGATGGATGCGCTGCCCGCGCTACCGGCCGAGGGCGGCCATCGTCCGGCCCAGCCGGTGACCCGACAACCATGCCGTCTGGACCCGGGGCGGACCGAAGGCGTCCCCGACCAGGGCCACCCGCTCGGTGTCGTCCAGGTGGAAACCGGCCGCCGTCGCGTCGGCCGGCGGCTGTGGTTGGGCGAAGCTCCAGCGGTGCACGTGCACCCGGCTGGCGGCCATCGGCAGTCCGAGCAGGTCCCGTACGGCGCCCTCGACGGCGGTGCCGGCGGCCGGCGGGTCGTCGGCGTGGGGCCGGGCGAACTGCTCGGTGCAGTGGGCTACCAGCACCGGGGCCCGGTCGCCGCGCCGGTCGCCGTCGTCGAAGACGCTGGTCAGGACGGGGTGGCCGTTGACGAACGCGCCGGCGAAGTCGTCCCAGGCGCGGGCCGGGTAGTGCAGCACGGTGGCCAGCGTGGGGGACCAGCGTTGGGCCTGCGCGGCGGTGATCGTGGCCACCAGCCGGGGGTGCAGGAGGCGACGGGCCTGCGGTCCGGGCATGGCGAGCACCACGGCGTCCGCGGGTTCCCCGTCGACCAGCGGGCCCGGCTCGACGGAGCGCACCGATCGCCGCAGGCGCAGGTCCAGCCCGCCGGCCAGGTGCTCGGCCAGGCTGCGCAGCCCTCCGGGAGCCGCCCAGCGCATCGGACCGGTGCTGGCGTGCTGGCCGTCGCGG
>DASVVF010000175.1:0-1700 GCA_036386695.1 Catenuloplanes sp.
GCCGCGCCGCCGGATCCCGCGCCGGCGGGGCCCGTCGACCTCCTGCTGGAGGGGTTCGCCCGGCGGTTCACGCAGGGATACGCCGCCGCCGCACCCACCCTGCGCAGGGCGCTCGACCTGCTCCGAGGCCCGCCCACGGCCGCCGGGCCGGAACACCGCTGGCTCTGGACGGCCGGCAGCATCCCGGGGCGGATCGCCGTCGAACTGTGGGACGACGACGCCGCCCGCGACCTGACCACCCGGCAGGTGCGCCGGGCCCGGGCCTGCGGGGCGCTGGTGCAGCAGCAGTTCGCCCTGGGTCTGCTGGCCCACAGCCACCTGCTCGCCGGTGATCTGTCGACGGCGCAGACCCTGATCGAGGAGGACCACGCGATCGCCGTGGCCACCGGTAACCCGCCCCAGCCGTACGCGGGGTTGGCGCTGGCCGCCTGGCGCGGCCGCGCGGAGCCGGCGGCGGCGTCCATCGCGGCGGCGCTGCACGACGCGGTCGGGCGCGGTGACGTCCGGCTGGCCGACGCGGCCCGGTACGCCAGCGCCGTCCTCTACAACGGCCTGGGCCGACATCAGATCGCGCTGGGATTCGCCCGCCGGTTGTTCGAGCGCGACAGCCTGGGGTACGGAGCCCTGGTGTTGCCCGAGCTGGTGGAGGCGGCACAGCGCACCGGCGAGCTGACACTGGCCACCACCGCGATGCGGTGGCTGTCCGTCCGGGCGACGGCCACCCCGACCGACTGGGCGTGCGGAATCGAGGCGCGGGGACGCGCGCTGCTCGCCGGGGACGCCACCGCCGAGGAGCTGTTCGTCGAGTCGGCCGCCCGGTTGGACCGGACCCGGGTCCGGGTGGAGGTCGCCCGCACCCGACTGCTGTACGGGGAATGGCTGCGCCGCCAGCGCCGGCGTCGCGACGCCCGCGAGCAGCTGCGTACCGCCCATGAGCTGTTCACCGCCATGGGGTTGGAGGCGTTCGCCGAGCGCGCCGGCCGGGAACTGCTGGCCACCGGCGAACACGCGCGCAAGCGCACTGTCGACACCAGCGGCCAACTCACGCCGCAGGAGGCTCAGATCGCCGGGTTGGCCCGCGACGGGCTGGCCAACCCGGAGATCGGGGCGCGTTTGTTCATCAGCCCCCGTACGGTCCAGTACCACCTGCACAAGGTCTTCGCGAAGCTGGACATCAACTCACGTACCGAGCTCGCCCGCGCCAGTTGGTAACGGCGACCGGTCGGGTCCGTCGGCGGGTGCGCGGTCCGGTCCGTCGCCGGCGGACCGGGCGGTGAGGTCGGTGGCCTCGCCGACGCCGCTGGTCGCGGTCAGCGCCGCCGCGAACAGCACCAGTTGGTTGACCACGTTGAGGAAGACCAGCAGCCCGACCGAGCCGGCGACCACCTGATACGTCGGGTTGGCCTCGGTGCGGTGCACGTAGAGCTGGCCCAGGGTCTTGAGCAGTTCCAGGCCGACGGCGACGAGCAGGGCGGGCCCGATGACCCGACGCACCGGCATCCGCACCCGGGGCAGCCCGGTCAGCACCGCGACGGACAGCAGCAGGTTCACGCCGATGCCCACGGCCAGCCCGACCGTGGCGAGCAGCCAGCGCGCCGGTGTGGCGCTCGCGTCCGCGGCGTCGACGAGGCGGCCGGCCACCGCGGTGGTGGCGAACGCGACCGCCAGCGAGGTGATCAGCAGCAGGCCGAGCCCGATCA
>DASVVF010000176.1:0-2009 GCA_036386695.1 Catenuloplanes sp.
TAGTTGCGGGACCGGAAGCAGTGGTCGGCGACCGAAAGCAGGCAGTTCGCGTCCGGCGGCAGGTAGACGCGGCTGACGTCGCCGCGCTGGGTGAGCACCACCTGGATCAGGCCGGGGCCCTGGTGGCTGAAGCCGTTGTGGTCGTTGCGCCACGCGGTGGAGGTCAGCAGGATGTTCAGGCTGGGCACCTTGGCCCGCCAGGGCAGCCGTTTGGCCTCCTGCAGCCACTTGCCGTGCTGCACGGTCTGCGAGGCGGACACCATGGCGAACGCCTCGTAGGTGGCGAACAGGCCGTGCCGGCCGGTCAGGGTGTAGCCCTCCAGCCAGCCGTGGCAGTTGTGCTCGGAGAGGACCTCCATCACCCGCCCGTCGCGGCTGATGGCGAGATCGTCGTCGGCGACGTGTTCCATGAACGCCCGGTCGGAGACCTCGAACACCGCGCCGAGGCGGTTGCTGTTGGTCTCGTCGGGGCAAAACAGTCGGAACCGGTCCGGGTTGCGGGTGTAGATGTCGCGCATCAGCTCACCCAGCTTGCGGGTGGACTCGGCGCGCAGTCGGGCCGGCTGCGGCACGTCGACGGCGTAGTCGCGGAAATCCGGGATGTCGAGGTCACGGGTCAGCAGGCCGCCGTTGGCGTGCGGGTTGGCGCTCATCCGCAGGTCACCGTCGGGGGCCAGCGCGCGGACCGCCTCGGTCGGGGCGCCGGCGGAGTCGAACAGCTCCTCCGGGCGGTACGACCGCAGCCACTGCTCCAGGACCGCCAGGTGCTCCGGGTTGCCGCGGACCCCGGACAGCGGCACCTGGTGCGAGCGCCAGGTGCCGGTCACCCGGATCCCGTCGACCTCCTCGGGACCGGTCCACCCCTTCGGGGACCGGAGGATGATCATGGGCCAGCGGGGGCGTTCGCCGTTCCAGCCGCCGGTGCGCGCGGCGTGTTGGATGCCCCGGATCCGTCCCCACGCCTGCGCCAGGGCGGCCGCGAAGCGGTGGTGCATCCCGGGCAGGTCCGAACCCTCGACCTCGATGACGTCGTACCCGTGTCCGTGCAGCAACGCGCGGACCTCGGCGGGGTCCTTGCGGGCCAGCACGGTCGGACCGGCGATCTTCGCCCCGTTGAGGTGCAGGATCGGCAGCACCGCCCCGTCGTGCGCGGGGTTGATGAACGAGACGCCCTTCCACGACCCTTCCAGCGGGCCGGTCTCGGCCTCGCCGTCGCCGACCACGGCGATCGCCAGCAGGTCCGGGTTGTCCAGCACCGCGCCGAACGCGTGCACCAGCACGTAGCCGAGTTCCCCGCCCTCGTGGATCGACCCGGGCGTCGTCACCGACACGTGGCTCGGGATCCCGCCGGGGGCGGAGAACTGCCGGAACAACCGCAGCATCCCGACCTCGTCCTGCGACACCCGCGGATAGATCTCGCTGTACGTGCCCTCCAGATACCCGGCGGCCACCAACGCCGGCCCGCCGTGCCCCGGCCCGGCCAGGTAGATCGCCCGCTGCCCGGTCTGGCGGATCAACCGGGAGACGTGCGCGTAGATCAACGACAGGCCCGGGCTGGTGCCCCAGTGCCCGAGCAGCCGGGGCTTGATGTGCTCGGTGGCCAGCGGCTCGCGCAGCAACGGGTTGCCCTGCAGGTAGATCTGCCCGATGGTCAGGTAGTTGTTCGCCCGCCACCACGCGTCGAGCTGTGCGATGTCGTCCGCGCCCGGGTGGGCCAGGCCGGCCAACACCTCGTCGGTGGCGACCTTCTCATCCCGCTGGTCAGCAACAGTAGTCACGAGTGCCTGCCTCCTCGGCCGTGCGTCGTGCGTTCGGTGGTGGAACCCCCCGGGCCCGCCGGGTGGGTGGATCCCGCCGCCGGTGAACGTCAGCCGGTCACCGGCGGGGTGAGCCCCTGGACGGCCGAGGTGTCGACCACCTGGGTGGCGGCCAGCCGGGGCGTGTGGGCCGGCCCGGCGTGCTCGGGATCGGCGATCCCCAGCCGCACCACCAGGTACGGCCAGCCCTTC